>JALQYS010000463.1 GCA_023254015.1 Paracoccaceae bacterium | reverse complement strand
AGACCGAGCACAAGGCGCGCGCGCTGCTGCGTGCCAGCGAGTTGGTCGAAGAGGGATTGGAGTGAGCATCATGAGTCAATCTCCACGCTTGTTGATGGTCGACAACTACGACTCCTTCACCTACAACCTGGTGCAGTACTTCGGCGAGCTGGGTGCTCAGGTCGAGGTGCACCGCAATGATGAAATCACGCTGGAGGGCATTGCCGAGCGACGCCCGGATCTGCTGGTGATTTCTCCGGGCCCGTGTTCGCCGGCCGAGGCGGGCATTTCGGTGGCCGCCACCGGCGTCGGAATCACGCAGCAGGTGAGGTGGCAGATCACGGACGAGTTCGCACGTCGGGTTCCCTCGCCGTGGGACACCACTGGTGCTCGCCAGCAAGTATCGTGCCACGCTTGGTGGGCGCAGGATGGTGAAATGCACCAGATCCACCGCCGCATCCGATTTCAGAAGGTTGCGCCAGACCCGCTCGCCCGCATGGGGTTCGCCCGAGACCAGCAGAACCCGCAGCCGGTCGCGCACGCCGTTGATCTGCACGGCGGCGGCGTTGTTGCGGTCGGTCAACTCGCCCGCAACCGGGGCGACCGAGAAGTGCAGCACATTCTGGCCGCCATGGGGCAGGGTGACCGGCAGTTCCAGATCGGTGTTCACCGGCACCGAAAAGGTCATCGGGGCATCGGCATCGACGGCGATGGTCAGATCAACCTCTTGCCCAAGGGCCGGGGCATCGCCCTGATCCTCGATCCGCAGTTTCAGGGTGAACTCTTCGCCGATGATGGCAAAGGCCGGGGCGTCGGTGATGACAAGGCGGCGGTCCCAATCGGTCTCGCGCCCGGTCAGCAGCACATGCAGCGGCGCCGGAAGGCTGGGGGCAAGGCCTGCGTCATGCACCTGCCCGTCCGAGATCAGCACGGCCCCCGCGATCCGCGCGCTTGGTTCGGCCGCCAGCGCCTCGGCCAGCGCGGTCATCGCCAGAGAGCCTGCGTCCTTTTCGCCATCGCCAAAGCGCAGCACGCGGAGTTCGGTGTTCTCCAGCCCGTTCACCGCGCGCTGCAGGGCGGCCAGCGCCGCCTCGGTCTGGGCAGGGCGGTCCGACAGGCTCTGGCTGGCGCTGTCATCGACGACGGCAATCATGATGTCGGTCAGGGGACGGCGGGTTTCTTCCTGCAACGAAGGGTTCAGCAAGGCCGACCCAAGCGCCGCCAGCGCCAGCGCCCGCAAGGGCCAACCGCGCAGGCCGCGCCAGATGGCAAAGGCCAGCATCACCACGGCCAGCAGCGCCAGCGCCCACAGAAGCGGCGCGGGAACCAACGGGTCAAGGATCACCGTGCGGCTCATTGCCCCAACCTTTCCAGCAGGGCCGGCACATGCACCTGATCGGATTTGTAATTCCCGGTCAGCACATGCATCACCACATTGATGCCAAAGCGATAGGCCATCTCGCGCTGATCCTCGCCGGCAAGGCCGCGCCCCACCGGATAAAGCGGCGCGCCCGATCCGTCCACGGCCCAGGCTGCGGCCCAGTCATTGCCGCCGATGATGACCGGCGTCACCCCATCATTCAGCGGGCGGAAGGCCTGCCCCTCCTGCAAATCGCCCGCATCGGGGGGCGGGGCCTCGACCCACAGATCGGGAGAGGTGTAGCGGCCGGGAAAGCCCTGCAACAGATAGAAGCTGCGGGTCAGGACGTGATCTTCGGGGATGATGTCCAAGGGCGGCACGTCAAGTCCGGCAGCCAGCAGTTGCAGCATCGCAGCCTCGGGCGTGGTGCCGCCGGTGGCCGCGATGTCGGCATCGCGAGTGTCGAACAGGATCATGCCGCCGGTGCGCAGAAAGGCGTTCAGCCGGGCATAGGCCCGCGACGAGGGGAGGGGCTGGTCGGGCGTGACCGGCCAGTAAAGGAAGGGAAAAAAGGCCAGCTCGTCGCGTTCAAGGTCAATGCCCATTGGCGGCTCCGGTTCGACCGAGGTGCGCAGCCAAAGCTGGTCGCCAAGGCCGCGCAGGCCGGCCGCGGCAGTTTCGTCCACCTGCGGATCGCCGGTCAGCACATGGGCCAGGACCACGCCGCGCGTGGCCTCGATGCCGCGGGCATCGGCGGCGGGATCGGCGGTTTGCGCCTGCGCATCCGGTGCGGGCAGCAACAGGGCCAGCGCCACCATGGCGGCAGCCCCAAGCCGCGGCATCCGGCCCGAGACAAGGACCGAGGCCAGAATGTCCACCGCCAGAAGCGCCAGCCCCAGCGCCAGAAGCCAGCCACCCAAGGCCTGCGCGCGGGCGGCCCCCAGCCCCTCGATCACCGTGCCCGCAGGCCAGAGCGCCGCCGACAGAACCGCGTCGGGCGGCAGGGTGTTCAGCGCCACAAGCCGATCTTCATGGCCATAGATCCCCGGCGGGGCCTTGATACCGGGGCCCTCTGCCAGGGCACGCGCCAGAACCGCCCCCTCGACACCGCCCATGTCGCCGGCCTCTGCCACCTCGCCATATCCGTCGATCATCCGTTCCGGAGACCAGACCAGCTCTGCCACCGCGTCTTCAATATTGCCCCCCACCCGGGCCGAGACGGCCAGCCGTTCCAGCATCTGCATGAACAGGCCCGAAAGCGGCAGCGACGACCATTCGGCATTCGCGGTCACATGGACCAGAACCACCTGACCCGCCCCCACCGCCATGCGGGTGACAAGGGGGGTGCCATCGGCCAGCTCGGCAATGCTGCGGCTGGCAAGATCGGGGTCGGGCTGGGCCAGAACCTGCTCGGTCACGGTCACATCGGGCGGGATGGACAGGCCGTGAAAGGGGCTGTCCTCGGCAAAAGGGGCCAAGGCCTTCGGCTCGCCCCAGCTCATCGTGCCACCGACAGACCGGCCGCCCTCGCGCAGGCGCACCGGCAAAAGCGGGTCCTGCTCGGTTCGGCCGACGTCGCTGGCCGCCAGCCTTGGCCCGGCAAAGCGCAGCAACAGCCCGCCGCCATCCAGCCAGTCCAGAACGCCATCCTGTTCGGCCTGCGTCAGCCGCGCCACATCGGCCAGGATGATGACATCGGGCTTGGCGGGCAGGATGTCGCTCAAGGTGCCGTCAACCAGATCGGCCACCGGCGCCAGCGCCTGCCGCAGGTAATGGCCGGGCGACAGCAGTTGCAGCCCCTCGCGGTCGGCGCCGCTGTCGATCACCGCGATCTTGCGGCGCTTCAGGCTGTCGTCGGTCAGCACCACCGCCCCGGCATTGCGCTGGCCCAAAAGGGCAAAGCGGTTGATGCGGTTGCGCAGCTCTGGCGGCACGTCAAGCACGGCCTCCGCCTCGGTCGAACCGGGGGTAAAAACCACGCGGGCCCGGCCCAGTTCACGGTCTATGCCCGAGGGGTCAGGGCCGTGGGCGGTCAGCTCCAGCTCGGCCGGCTCAGCCGTGGGCAGGCGCAGGGCGGTCAGGGTGATCTTGCCTTCGGCCAGACGTGCCGGGCGCAGCGCATAAAGTGGCCGTGACGACAGCGCGGCGGTCAGCGGCCCGCGGTCAGCCAGCCGCGCGGCCAGATCGGCGCGGCCCGGATGGTCCAGCCCGTCAGACAACCACAGCGTTTCAAAGCCACCTTCGGGCAGCATCTTGTCCCAGCCGGCAAAGGCGGGGGCATGGGGCGCGGGTTGCAGCGCGGCCAGCCGACCAGTCCAGTCGGCGGGGTTGGAAAAGCTGATCGGCTGCGGAGCATCGGTCAGACGGGCGATGGCCACGGGGCGGCCCTGCCGGGCGGCGTCCTCCAGCGCGGCCTGCGCGCGTTCTTGCGCGCGCGGCCAGTCGCGGGCATCGGCCCAGCCACCATCCAGGAGGATCAGCAGCGGCCCGGTGCCGGGGCCGCGGGGATCCGGGTTCAGGACCGGCCCGGCAAAGCCGATGATCGCCACCGCCACCGCCAGCGCGCGCAGCAGCAAAAGCCACCAAGGCGTCTTGTCGGCCTGCCGGTCGTCGTCCTTCAGCCCCAGCAGCAGCGCCACAGCGGGAAAGCGGCGGCGCACCGGCGCGGGCGGAATGGCGCGCAGCAAGAGCCACAGGACCGGCAGCGCCAGAAGCGCCAGCAAAAGCCCCGGCGTGGCAAAGGCGATCGGGCCCAGCATCATCTGCCGCCCTCCAGCGCCTGCCAGGCCCAAAGCAGCGCCATTTGCGCCGGCGTGCCGGTATGGTGGCAGGCATGGTGCCAGCCAACGGCGCGGGCGAGCGTGGCCAGCCGGTCCTTGCGCTCGGCCAGGCGCAGCAGATAGCGGTCGCGCAGGGCGGCGGCGCTTTGGGTTTCATAAGAGAGCGTGCCGCCCATGGAGTCAAAGACGGTGCGCCCCGCAAAGGGGAAATCCTCTTCGACCGGGTCCAGAAGCTGCAGCAGAACGCCGCGCACGCCCCGGTCGGCGGCATAGGCCAGCGCGGTTTCAAGCCCGTCCAGCGGCCCCAGAAAATCCGACAGGAACACAGCGCGGCCATGCGGCACGATGCCCGTTGCATCGGGCAAGCCGTAATCTTCACCGCCGTCGGCCAGCCCGCTCGCTAGGGTCACGATCTGCGCCCGCCCCGGACGCGGCGGCTGGCCCGAAAGCCCCACCCGCTCGCCCCCCTTCAACAGCAGGATGCCAAGTGCCAGCGCCAGAACCCGGGCACGCTGCGCCTTTGCAGGCCGCGCGGGGGCGCCCGAAAAGCCCATGCTGCGCGACGGATCCACCCAGAGCGTCACCGATTGCGCCGCCTGCCATTCGCGTTCCCGCACGAAAGGCGTATCGGCGCGGGCCGAGCGGCGCCAGTCGATGGCGCGGGCGCTGTCGCCGGCATGGGCGGCGCGATATTGCCAGAACTCATCCCCTTGCCCGGCGCGTTTGCGGCCATGTTCGCCCAGCATCACGGCCTGCGCCAGCATCTCGGCCTCGGCCAGAAGGGCGGGCAGCGACTGGCCAAGAAGCTCAGCCTCGGCGCGCATGCTTGCGCTGGGATCGGCGGCAGGTTTCAAGCGGCGGCCTCAAGACGCAGGGTGCGGCTGGTCACGCGGTCGATCAGGCCGGTCAGCGTCTCGCCCCGCGCCCGCGCCGCAAAGGACAGCGCCATGCGGTGTTCCAGCACGGGCCGCGCCATGGCGGCCACATCGGCCAGCGACGGGGCAAGCCGCCCCTGCAGAAGCGCCCGCGCCCGCACCGTCAGCATCAGCGCCTGCGCTGCACGCGGGCCGGGCCCCCAGGCCAGAGAGCCGGCCAGATCGGCCCCCTCGGTCTCGCCGGGGCGGCAGGCGCGCACGAGGTCGAGAATCGCCTCGACCACGGCCTCGCCCACGGGCATCCGCCGGATCACGGCCTGTGCGGCGATCAGGCTTTCGGCATCGAAAACCGCGTTGGATTGCGCCACGGTCGCGCCGGTCGTGGCCAGAAGGATGTCACGCTCGGCCGCGCGGGTGGGATAGTCGACATCGACCTGCAAGAGGAAACGGTCAAGCTGGGCCTCGGGCAGGGGGTAGGTGCCTTCCTGCTCGATCGGGTTCTGGGTGGCCAGCACATGAAAGGGCCGACCCAGCGGGCGGTGCTGGCCGGCGATGGTGACTTCCTTTTCCTGCATCGCCTGCAACAAGGCCGACTGGGTGCGGGGGCTGGCGCGGTTGATCTCGTCGGCCATCAGAAGCTGGCAGAACACCGGACCTTCCAGAAAGCGGAAGGCGCGGGTGCCATCGGCGGCGGTCTCCAGTACTTCGCTGCCCAGAATGTCGGCGGGCATCAGGTCGGGCGTGAACTGGATGCGGTTCGACTGCAGCCCCATCACCGTGGCCAACGTATCGACCAGAAGGGTCTTGCCCAGGCCCGGCAGGCCGACCAACAGGGCATGGCCGCCGCAAAGAAGCGCCGCAAGCACCTGATCCACAACCTTTTCCTGGCCGATGAACCGCTGCGCCACAGAAGCACGAGCCATGGCCAGACGCGCGCCCAGCGTCTCGATCTCGGCTACGAGCGTTTGGGCATCCGACATGACATTCCTCCGCAACTGTCTATAAGTGCATATGACCGAAACTTGGGGCCGGGCACAAATGACAAAAGCCGATGAGACACAAAAGATCGTGAAACCCTCGGCCGACGGGCTGATGTCGGCGGTTGTGGGGGCGTCGAAAAAGGGGCCGCCGCCGGTGCATCTGTGGAACCCCGATTTCTGCGGCGATATCGACATGCGCATCGCGCGGGACGGGACGTGGTTCTATCAGGGCACGCCCATCGGACGGGCGGCCATGGTCAAGCTGTTCTCGGGCATCCTCAAGATCGAGGAAGGCAAGTATTTCCTGGTCACGCCCGTCGAAAAGGTGGGAATCGTGGTGGAAGATGCGCCCTTGCACGCGGTGGATTTCGATGTGCAGGGCGAAGGGCAAGGGCAGGTCATCACCTTCACGACGAAAACCGAAGATGTGGTGACCGCCGGCCCGGACAACGCGATCAGGGTCGAGCGCGATCCCGAAACGGGAGAGCCTTCTCCTTATGTTCACGTCCGCCGGGGCCTTTGGGCGCGGATCGACCGCAAGTCGTTCTATCGCCTGATTGACCTTGGCAGCCACGAAACGGTTGACGGGCAGGCCTGGTTTGGACTCTGGTCCAGTGGCCGATTCTTTCCGGTGATCCCCTCTGCGGACCTGTCCTGAATGCCCCGTTTTGCCGCCAATCTGACCATGCTGTTCACCGAGGTGCCGATGCTGGATCGGCCCGGTCTGGCAGAACAGGCTGGGTTTGACGGGGTTGAGGTGCTCTTTCCCTATGATCACTCCCCCGAGGACTGGCTGGCCGCGCTGGCCGGGCAGAAGGTGGCGCTGATCAATACCCCGCCGGGGGATTGGCTGGCGGGCGAGCGCGGCTTTGCCGCGGTGCCGGGCCAAGAGGCGCGGTTCCGCGACAGTTTTCTGCGCGGGGCGGATCTGGCCGCGCGGCTGGGGGCGGACCGGCTGCATGTGATGTCGGGCGTCGCGCGCGGGCCCGAGGCGGAACAGATTTTCGTGGAAAATCTGGGCTGGGCCGCGGCGCAGGCGCCGGGCCAGCGGCTGGTGATCGAGCCTTTGAACCCCGATGACATGCCGGGCTATTTCCTGAACGATTTCGACCTGGCCGGCCGCATTCTGGATGATCTGGGCCTGCCGCAGGTGCAATTGCAGTTCGACCTGTGGCATGCCGCCCGGATCGAGGGGCAGCCGCAGGTGGTCTGGAACCGGCACAAGGCGCGCGTTGGGCATATCCAGATCGCGGGTTTTCCGTCGCGCAACGAGCCGGGCGGCGGCGGCTTTGATCTGACGGCGCTGTGCACCGAGGTGGATGACATGGGCTATGACGGCTGGATCGCGGCCGAATACCGCCCGGCACGCGCCACGGTGCATGGCCTGGGCTGGCTGCAGGCGCTGAAGG
>JALQYS010000366.1 GCA_023254015.1 Paracoccaceae bacterium | reverse complement strand
GGTCGTGATCGGCGCCCAGCACCGCGCGCACCTGCATGTCGAACTCGGCGTAATGCTGCGTCAGCGCCCAGATCGAGATGATCAGGTGCACCGGCGCCACCCGCGCGATGCGGCCTGCGTCCATCCAGCTTTGCAGCACGGCGGCCTTGTCGTCGACGAGGGCTTTCAACTCGCCATTGATTGCGTCCTGCATGCGGGGTGCGCCTTGCAGGATTTCATTGGCGAAGAGGCGGCTTTCGCGCGGGAAATCGCGCGACAGTTCCAGTTTGCGCCGGACATAGGCCATGATCTCGGCCAGGGGCTCGCCCTCGGGGTTCATGGTGCGCAGCGGGTCCAGCCAGGTGGAGAGCAGCCGGTTGAGAAGCGCGGTATGCACCGCCTCTTTTGACGGGAAATAATACAGCAGGTTCGGTTTCGACAGGCCCGCCCCCTCGGCGATCTGGTCCAGCGTCGCGCCGCGAAATCCGTGGGCGGAGAACACGTCCAGCGCGGCCTCCAGAATGACGGCCGAGTTGCGTTCCTGAATGCGGGTGCGGGGTTTTGTCATGGCGCCTGCCGCCTTCCTTCGGTTTGCGGGCGCCAAGGATGGGGCGGAATGCGGCGGAATGCAAACAGGTCGCGGCCGTCAGATCAGCGCCACCCAGGCCCGGGCGATGGCCAGGCCATGGGCATCGGCGGCGGCGGCATGTTCGGCGGCGTGGGTTTCGAAATTGGCCACCCAGCCGGGGCGGGCCGCCTCGAAGGCGGGGGCGAATTCGCGCGCCCAGTCTGCGGCGACGGCGCGGTTTGCCTCGAAATGGAACTGGGTGGCATAGCCTGCGCGGCCAAAACGGAAGGCCTGCACCGCCGCCTTGGGCGAGGCGGCCAGATGCGCCGCGCCCGCGGGCAGGGTGAAGGTGTCGGAATGCCATTGCAGGATCGGGAACCGCTCGGGCAGGTGGCCGAGGACCGGGTCGCGGCGGCCTTCGTCGGTCAGGCCCACCTCGCACCAGCCATATTCGCCGGCGGTGCCGATGTGGTTGTCAGCCCCGACCCCGCGCGCAAAGACCTGAGAGCCAAGGCAGACCCCCAGCGTGGCGATGCCCATCTGCGCGCTGTCCTTCATCAGCCGGGCAAGGCGCGGCAGGTAGGGGTGGGTGTCATCGGCCAGCGCATTCTGCTCGCCGCCAAAGGCGACCAGCGCGTCATAGCTGCCCAGGTCGGGCAGGGCATTGTCGCGCCAGGGCTTCCACAGATCGATCCGCGCGCCGACCTCGTGCAGGGCGACGCCGACCTGTCCGTGATGGGTGACGGCGGTGTTTTCGATGATGGCAACGCGCATGGGGCCCTCCTGTTCGCGGGCGCATGAATGCACTTCGGGCAAATCGCCGCAAGGGGGGCAAATGGCACTTGCATCGGGGGGCGGCCCGTGAAAAGGGGAGCCGTCAAACGAACACTCCCCTGCCCAACCCCATGGAGGCCCCCTTGGAGATTCGCGAGGCGCTTACCTTTGATGACGTGCTTCTGGTTCCGGCTGCATCGAACGTGCTGCCGTCGGATGCCGACACATCGACGCTGGTGACCAAATCCATCCGCATGAACATTCCCCTGCTGTCCAGCGCGATGGACACGGTGACCGAAGGCCGCATGGCGATTGCCATGGCACAGGCGGGCGGGATCGGCGTCATCCACCGCAATCTGGACATCGAAGCGCAGGCGCGCGAGGTCAGCCGGGTTAAGCGGTTCGAATCCGGCGTGGTCTATGCCCCGGTCACCCTGACCCCCGATCAGACCCTGGCCGATGCCAAGGTGCTGATGGAGCGCTATCAGATCACCGGATTTCCGGTGGTCGATCATCAGGGCCGCGTGCTGGGCATCGTGACCAACCGCGACATGCGCTTTGCCAGCGATGACAAGACGCCGGTTTCGGTGATGATGACCTCGGAGAATCTGGCCCTTCTGCGCGAGCCGGTGGACCGCGAGCAGGCGATCAGCTTGATGAAGTCGCGGCGGATCGAAAAGCTGTTGGTCACCGACGGGGCGGGCAAGCTGACGGGCCTGCTGACCTTGAAGGACACCGAAAAATCGGTGCTGAACCCGCAGGCCTGCAAGGACGAGATGGGCCGGCTGCGGGTGGCTGCCGCCTCGACCGTGGGGGACGCGGGGTTTGAACGGTCGCAGGCGCTGATCGAGGCTGGCGTTGACATGGTGGTGATCGACACCGCCCATGGCCATTCCGAGGGCGTGGCCCGCGCGGTGGAGCGGATCAAGGCGCTGTCGAACACCGTGCAGGTGGTGGCGGGCAACGTCGCCACCGCCGAGGCCACGCTGGCGCTGATCGGCGCGGGGGCGGATGCTGTCAAGGTCGGCATCGGCCCGGGCTCGATCTGCACCACGCGCATTGTGGCCGGTGTCGGTGTGCCGCAGTTGACCGCGATCATGGATGCGGCGCGCGCGGCGGGCGACATTCCGGTGATCGCCGATGGCGGCATCAAGTATTCGGGCGACTTCGCCAAGGCCATCGCGGCGGGTGCCTCTTGTGCCATGGTGGGCAGCGCGATCGCGGGCACCGACGAATCGCCGGGTGAGCTAATCCTGTATCAGGGCCGCAGCTTCAAGGCCTATCGGGGCATGGGCAGCCTTGGCGCCATGGCGCGCGGGTCGGCTGACCGCTATTTCCAGAAGGATGCCGCCAGCGACAAGCTGGTGCCCGAAGGCATCGAAGGCCAGGTGCCCTACAAGGGGCCGGTCGCAACCGTGCTGCATCAGATGGTGGGCGGCCTGCGCGCCGCCATGGGCTATACCGGCAACCGCACGATTGCCGAGATGCGCTCGGGCTGCAAGTTCGTCCGGATCACCGGGGCGGGCCTGAAGGAAAGCCACGTCCATGACGTGCAGATCACGCGCGAAAGCCCGAACTACCGGATCGGCTGACCTGGCCATGCGGGGCCGCTTGCCGCGGCCCCCTTCCCCTCAGGGCGCATAGCCAAAGGCGCCCAGGAATACAAAGACGGCGGCCTTGAACAGCGCCCAAAGAAGGGTGGAGAAGACCACCACGCCCACGGCCATGGTCACAAGGCCAAGGATGATCCACAGCCCGTCTTCCTCCAGAAGCCCCAGCGACAGGAAGATGATGGCCAGGGCGGGCAACATGTTGCCAAAGGGGATCGGCAGCACGACGGCCACGGCCAGAAGAAAGATCAGCAGCCCCACCGCCTGCTCCATCCGGCCGCGGGTCAGCAGGCCCAGCCGGGGGTGCAGGAACCGCTCGCTCCGCTCCAGCCAGGGTTTCGCCTGCGCGAGGACTGAGGCCAGACCTTCGCGCGTGAACGAGCGGTTGGCGATGAAACCAGGCAACCAGGGCCGTTGCCCCAGCATCAGCTGCAGCGACAGATAGACCAGCGGCAGGCCGGTGAAGGCCGAGGTGCCCGGAATGGCCGGCAGCACATTGGGCAGCGCAAACAGCACCAGAAGGGTCGTATGGGCCCGATGGTCCAGCCGGGCCACCAGATCGCCAATGGAAATCCGCTCTTCCTCGCCCTCGGCCAGCCGGGGGAGGATTTGTGAAAGCCTGTCGCCGTCGTTCGTTTTCATCATGCGCCCTGACATCATGCGCCCTGACATGGGGTCTGGCCGGCAGAATTGCCAGCCCCCGCGTTGCGGGATGGCCGGGCGCGCGCTAAGGAAGGCAAAAGGAGCGTGGCATGGCACTGGCGGTTATCACAAGGGCAGGGGCCCCAGGCGGCATCGGCATGGCTTGCGCGCGTGCCCTTGGGGCGGCGGGCTTTGATCTGGCGATCACCGCCACCACCGGCCGGATCGAGGCGCGGCGGGCCGAGCTGATGGCAGAAGGCCATCGGGTGACCGCCTTTCAGGGCGATCTGACCGATCCGGCCACCGTGGCCCGGCTTTTTGATGCCACCGGCCCGGCCGAGGTTCTGGTGAACAACGCCGGCATGGGCTCGCAGCTTGCCCCGGCCGAGCAGGTGGCCTTTCTTGACCTGACCCCCGATCAGTGGCGGCGTCAGATGGATACGACGCTGACCACCGCCGTTCTGGTGACGCGTGCCTATCTGCCCGCCATGGTGGCGGCGGGGCAGGGCCGGGTGGTGATGATGGCTTCGGTCACCGGCCCCATGGTGTCGAACCCCGGAGAGGCGGCCTATTCGGCGGCCAAGGCAGCAATGGTGGGCCTGACCCATGCGCTGGCGCTTGAGGTCGCGCCCCATGGCGTCACCGTGAACGCCGTCGCGCCCGGCTGGATCGCGACCGAGGCCTCCACCCCTGAAGAGCTGCGCGCGGCCCGGTCCACGCCCCCGCGCCGCGCAGGCCGGCCTGACGAAGTGGCCGCCTGCGTTGCCTTCCGTGCCTCGCCCGGGGC
>JALQYS010000353.1 GCA_023254015.1 Paracoccaceae bacterium | reverse complement strand
CGGCCTTTGCCCTTCAAAGTCCCAGACCCGACGTGAGACTCTTCTGCCTTGCCGCCATCGCCGCGGCTCAGTCACGTCCACTGGTTAAGGCGGCAATGTTCAGCACTGGCCTCGATGGCTACGCAAGAGTTGCTTTGCTTCGTGCGTTTGAAAAGGAGCCCCGCCTTCTTGCCGCAGTTGACCGGATCGTACTGCGAAACAGGGAAAGACTCCGACGAGCTGGCGTCTGAATGTCACATTTAAGGGCAACAAACGCTGCCCAACGCGCCGTGTGCCAGATTTAAGGGCAACGCGACAGTGGCAGGGAAAACCGGTCGCATGACGTGTGTCATGCGTTGCAGCGTGCAATGCGTCAGGCGAAGCAAAACCAGCGGCAAAGATCAGCACTGCGCCAATAAGCGCGCTGGTCAGGATTGGTCCGAACTGGCTCTTCGATTGCTCCGCTGTGGCGGACAGGATTCTGGTGGACATGAAGGTTCTCCGCCCGTCACACCCGACGGGATTAGGGTTGCGCCATCGCTTGGCCGGTCTCCTGGCTCGCGGATTAACACAGTCCTTCGCCTTCCCGGGCATTGGCCCAGTGGCACGATGAAGGACCGCTACCGCATACAGTCGCGGGGGCGGCTGAGGCCTTGGGCGCCGCAATTGGGTCCGCCCTTCCTCATTCCCGATTGAGTTCCAGGACTCTGCGCCCCTTGAACACCAAACAGTGAGAGCTTTGCGCCGAACCCCCGCGAAGTCAACTGACTACCGGGAGTGAAAATGCTGCACCGGTACTGCTTTGCCGCTCTGCTGTGTCGTGCAATCAGATCCATGCTCCACCCCGTGCCCGAGGTCAGCCAGGATTGGGCAGTCGGGCCGGTGATCGCCGCAGCATGCGTCGGCTAGGTGGCGCAGTGTGTCGATCATGGCCTGCATCTCGCGCACCTTCCGTTCGAGGCCGTCGATCTGGTCCGTCGCAAGGCGTTTCACATCCGCGCTTTGACGGGTCCGGTCGCGCCAGAGTGCCAGAAGCTCTTCGATCTTCTCGACCGAAAAGCCAAGGTCGCGGGACCGACGAATGAACCGCAGCATCTGCACTTCAGTCGGAGAGTAGACGCGGTAGCCTGATCCGGTCCGCCCTGCGGTGGGAATAAGGCGAATAGATTCGTAGTAGCGGATCATTTTGGCCGACACGCCCGAGGCCTTTGCCGCTTCACCAATGTTCATGATCATGCCTCCTTCAATGCACAACTGCGGCCTGGAACCGCCGCAGCCGGAGGGCGTTTCCAAGAACAAAGACCGACGACAAGGCCATCGCGGCGGCAGCGAAGATCGGTGACAGAAGAACGCCGAAGCTCGGCCACAGCACGCCCGCGGCAACAGGGATCAAGGCAGCGTTATACGCAAAGGCCCAGAAGAGGTTCTGCCGGATGTTGCGCATCACGGCCTTGGACAGCGCGATGGCGTCCGATACCGCCGTCAGGCGACCGGTCATGAGCACGACGTCCGCCGCCTCGATTGCTACGTCGGTCCCCGTTCCGACAGCAAGGCCAACGTCAGCCTCGGCCAGGGCCGGGGCATCATTGATGCCGTCGCCGACATAGGCGAGCTGTCCCAACGCCTTCAGTCGCTTGACTGCGGCGACCTTGCCGTCCGGCAGCACTTCGGCCACGATCTCGTCGATGCCGAGTTGGCGGGCGATGGCGCCTGCGGTGCGGGCGTTGTCGCCAGTGATCATCGCAACTTTCAGCCCCATAGTGTGCAGGGCGCGGATTGCCGTTGGCGTGGTCTCCTTGATCGGGTCCGCGACAGCAAGGATGGCAGCGAGTTTGCCGTCGATGGCGGCATAGAGCGGCGACTTGCCTTCGTCTCCCAATCGAGCGGCAGTATTCCCAAAGGGCGATACGTCAATCCCCAGTCGGGCCATGTAGCGATCAGCGCCGATCTCGATCCGCTGCCCGCCCGCCTGTGCAGTGACGCCGAAGCCGGTAACGGAGTCGAAGGCTGTGACGGCGGGCAGGGACAAACCTTCGTCTTCTGCGGCCTTTACGATGGCGCGGGCGATCGGGTGCTCGGACTTCGCTTCGACGGCTGCCAAGAGTGACAGAACGGCGGCGCGATCGAAACCTGGTGCAAGATCGAGGTCGGTGAGGCTCGGCCTGCCCTCGGTTAGCGTGCCGGTCTTGTCGAGTGCCACGACCTTCACTCCCTGAAGAGACTGGAGCGCCTCGCCCTTGCGGAACAGCACCCCCATTTCGGCCCCGCGCCCGGTGCCCACCATGATCGAGGTCGGCGTGGCGAGGCCCATGGCGCAGGGGCAAGCGATGATCAGCACGGCTACGGCATTGACAAGACCGAAGGTCAACGCGGGGTCGGGGCCGAAGATCAGCCAAACGGCAAAGGTCAGTGCTGCAAGCGCCATCACTACCGGGACGAACCACATCGTGACCTTGTCGACGAGTGCCTGGATCGGCAGCTTGCCGCCCTGTGCCGCCTCGACCATGCGAATGATTTGAGCGAGCATCGTCGCCTCGCCCACCGCGGTGGCGCGGAACGTGAAGGCACCTGTCTGGTTTACAGTCCCGCCGGTTACCCCATTCCCAGCGGTCTTCTCCACCGGCAGCGGCTCGCCCGAAATCATGCTCTCGTCGATCCAGCTTGCGCCAGTCATTACCTCGCCATCGACTGGCACCCGCTCACCGGGACGGACCTCGACGACATCTCCCGGGCGCACCTCGGAAACAGGCACCTCGACCACCCCGCCGCTGCGGATCACCCGGGCTGTCTTGGCCTGTAGGCCGACCAGCCGCTTGATCGCCTCGGACGTGCGTCCTTTGGCGCGCGCTTCGAGGTAGCGACCGAGCAGGATCAGCGTGACGATCACCGCCGCCGCCTCGTAGTAGACATATGTTGTCCCGGCAGGCAGGAGCCCTGGAGCGAAGGTGGCGACCAGCGAATAGCCGTAGGCGGCCGAGGTGCCGACGGCGACCAGGCTGTTCATGTCGGGGTTGAGGCGGGCAAGCGCAGGCAGGCCCTTGCGGAAAAAGCGCAAGCCGGGGCCGAAGAGGACTGCCGAGGTCAGGGCGAACTGCAAATACCAACTGTTCTGCATCCCGATCGTGTTCATTACGGCCATGTGGACCGACATGAACAGGTGCGACCCCATTTCCAGAACGAAGACCGGTAACGAAAGGGCGGCAGCGATTACAACATCTCGCTTCAGCAACGCTTCTTCTGCGGCCTTTTTCGCTGTCGCGCCATCATGCGCAGCCATAGCTGGGGCTGCGGGGCGGGCGTCATATCCCGCGTCTGCTACCGCTCGGGTCAGCGCCGCCACATCGGCCGATCCTCGCACTGTTGCCCGCTCGGTAGCCAGATTGACGGTGGCAGACGCTACCCCCGGCACTGATGCCAACGCCCGTTCGACCCTCGCCACGCAAGAGGCACAGGTCATGCCTTCGATAGCGAGATCGATGGGCTTTGCTGGCACATCGTAGCCCGCATCTTCGACGGCCCTCACCAACGCACCGCGATCGAGCGCCACGCCCGTAACCTCGGCTCGCTCGGTGGCAAGGTTAACTGATGCCGTCGTCACCCCCGGCACAGCTTTCAAAGCCCGTTCGACATGTGCGACGCAGGACGCGCAAGTCATCCCGTCGACGTCGATCGTCATAAGATCGGTATCAATTCGAGACGATTGCTTTGCGAGCATGTTCATCACGGAATTCCTTTCAGGGATGCCTCCGCCGTATGAGATACGGCTTCCCATTATGGTAAGGTCAAGGGGCAACCTGAGATTCGTCATCACGGCTTTGTGGGCTTGACCTTACAACCGTGGGAAGCCCTATCTGATGACGCATGAGGCAAAACCCTGAAGGAGGCACTCATGCAGTTCCATATCGAGAACATGACCTGTGGCGGTTGCGCCAACAGTGTGACGAGGGCGATCCAGTCGGTGGATCCGGCCGCCGACGTCAAGGCGGACCCCAGCACGCAGAAGGTCGAAGTCACGTCCGCAGTTGCGCGTGATCGGCTGGTCGCGGCCCTGACCAAGGTTGGCTACGCCCCTGCCTGAAGCATCCAAAACAATACAGGACATCCGAAAATGAAAAAACGCACAGTAGTGCTCTCCGCAGCAGCCATTGCCGTTGTTGGCGGCCTTGCCATCGCCCAGACCATGGAAGGGATGGACCATTCTAACATGGGCGGAATGGGAGACATGGGCATGATGAGCCACACGTCGCTGATCCCGCCGGAACTCGCCGACAATCCGGCCGCACAGGCCTATGCCGCCGCCATGGATAAGATGATGGCCGACATGATGGTCCCATATACAGGCGATGCGGACGTCGACTTTGTGCGAGGCATGATCCCGCACCACGAAGCCGCAGTCGCCATGGCGCAGATCCAGCTGGAACATGGAACCGACCCTGAAATCCGCAAGCTCGCGGAAGAGGTGATCGCGGCTCAGGAAGCCGAGATTGCCGAGATGAAGGCCTGGCTCGCCGCACGCGGCCTGTAAGGCTCTTCAGTGGCGTGCGGGGTGGCTTGCTCCCGGCCATCCCGCCGCCCGACTGGCAGGGGCTCTTGATCCACCCTGGCAACGTGAAAGGAGCGCAGCTATGTCGGATGCACACCGGAACAAGCATCATCAGCATGGACATGGGATCGCAGCGGGCTCTGGGCCCGCCGACGTTCAGTCGGGCGCTTCGGCAGCCACTGATGAGAGACCTGCAACTGCACATGCAGGACACCATGCCGGGCATGGCGACATGGTCGCCGACTATCAGCGCAGGTTCTGGGTCTCGCTGGTACTCACGATCCCTGTTCTGATCCTTTCGCCCATGGTGCGCGACTTTGCGGGGCAGGGGATGACGCCGCTGTTTACCGCCGAGGAGTGGGTCGCACTTGCCCTGTCCTCCATCATCTACTTCTGGGGCGGTTGGCCTTTCCTTACTGGCGCGCTTCCGGAGATCCGGACGGGCCGTCCTGGGATGATGACGCTGGTCGCACTGGCGATCTCGACCGCGTATTTCTATTCCGCCGCCGTCACGCTGGGCCTGCCTGGTGGTGAGCCGTTCTATTGGGAACTGGCCACGCTGGTGACCATCATGCTGCTGGGTCACTGGCTGGAAATGCGGTCGGTTCTCGGTGCATCGCGGGCGCTGGAGGAACTGGTGCGCCTCTTGCCCGACACCGCGCTGCGGGTGACGGCCGATGGCGGCACCGAGGAGGTGGCGGTGGCGGCGCTGATCGCCGGCGACCGGGTGGTGATCCGCCCGGGCGCGAAGGTGCCAGTGGACGGCGTGATCACCGACGGCGTCTCGTCGTTCAATGAGGCGATGCTGACGGGCGAGTCGAAGCCCGTGACGCGCACGGCCGGCGAGACCGTTATCGGCGGGGCGGTCAACGGCGAGGGCGCGGTCACCATCGAGGTCAAGGCAACTGGGGAGGCGACCTACCTTTCGCAGGTCATCGCCATGGTAAAGGCCGCGCAGAACAGCCGGTCGCGCACCCAGGACCTTGCCACCCGCGCGGCCACAGTTCTGACCTGGGTCGCCATCACCGTCGGCCTGGGTTCGTTCGTCTGGTGGATCTGGGCGGGCGAAAGCGTCACCTTCGCACTGGAGCGGATGGTGACGGTGATGGTCATTGCCTGCCCCCACGCGCTTGGCCTTGCCGTGCCGCTGGTGGTGGCAGTCTCGACGTCGCTGGCGGCCAAAAACGGCCTCCTGATCCGCGACCGCGCAGCCTTTGAGCGGGCGCGCGACCTGAACGCTGTGGTGTTCGACAAGACAGGTACACTGACCGAGGGGCGGTTCGGGGTCAGCGATATCGTCATGCTCGACGGTGGCGATGCAGCAGTGGCGCTGCGCATGGCAGCTTCGGTCGAAAGCCAGTCGCAGCACCCGATCGCGCAAGGCATCGTGGCCGATGCCAAGGCCAGGGGGATCGACTTTCCCGCCCCGGAGGGGCTGCACAGCATTACTGGCGCCGGCGTCACCGCTCGGGTGGACGGAGAGGACGTGGCCATCGTCAGCCCCGGCCACCTGCGTCGGCAGAACACCCCTGTGACAGATCCGCGCCTTGCGGCACTGGAGGAGGCGGGCAAGACAGTTGTTGTCCTTGTGAGGGGCGGCAAGCCGCAAGCACTCTTCGCGTTGGCCGACATCGTGCGGTCGGAATCTCGCGATGTTGTGGCGCGCCTCAAAGCCAGGGGTGTGCAGTCGATCATGATGACGGGTGATGCGGAAGGCGTAGCCCGGTCGGTCGCAACCGAGCTGGGGCTGGACGAATACTTCGCTCAGGTCTTGCCCGATCAGAAGGCGGCCCGGGTCAAGGAATTGCGTGCCCGGGGACTGAAGGTTGCTATGGTCGGTGACGGTGTCAACGACGCCCCGGCGTTGGTCGAGGCCGATCTTGGCATCGCCATCGGCGCGGGCACGGATGTGGCGGTAGAATCAGCCGATGTCGTACTCGTCCGCTCCGACCCGCGTGATGTCGAGGCCATTCTCGGCCTGTCGCGGGCCACCTACAACAAGATGGTGCAGAACCTGATCTGGGCCACAGGATACAATGCGTTTGCAATTCCGATGGCCGCGGGGATCACATTCGGCACAGGATTCCTGATGACGCCGGCCGTCGGGGCCGTGTTCATGTCGGCGTCCACCATAATCGTCGCCATCAACGCCCAGCTTTTGCGGCGCTATCGGGGCTGACGCTCCGGTCACATGCCATGCAGCCCGTGCAGGCTGCCGGTGAGCAGGACCGGCGCCAGCAGGGGCGCCGCAACGGCAAGGACCAGTGCACGGTCGCGCCATCTTTCCAGACGCCAGCAAAGAAAGCTGGTCAGCCCCACGACCAGCGCAACTTCGAACATCCCGAAGGCCTCGCCGTAGAACTGCGGATTCCAATAGCTGACCGGACTGCGGAAAACCCAGTCCGAGACAGGCCAGAGCTGGCGGCGGGTATCATCGTGATGTGTCAGAAAGTCCGCAAGGGCATGCAGAAGACCGGCGCCCGCGAAGGCGCGCAGGATCAGCTGTCTGCGCCAGAGTGCCAACCCGAGCAGACTTCCCCAGACGAAAAAGCTGTGGTCCACGGCGAAGACAGCCTGCCAGCTCTCCGAAAAGAACAGTGTGCTGAAGACCTCATGTTCCGGAATGCCCGAAACGCGGGTTGAGCAAAGGACCATTGCAAACATCGGAAGGTCCGGAGCGAGCCCACCTGCGAGCGCGGCCACCAGGGTTGCGACGCAGAGGGGTCGTGCGAAGATTGCAGCCCCGAGCAGCATGTGGGACGGCGTGTTCATCGGGTCAGCAAACTGGCGCTGCCTGGGCAGCCTCGTCTTCCACAATCTGGCGAAGGAGCGCGTAAGGGATTGCGCCATTCAGGACGGTCCGCCCGATTACAAGACCTGGCGTGCCGATGAAGCCAAAGATATCGGCGAGCGCTCGTGTTCGGTTCATCTCTTCCTGCACCTCTGCAGATGCCATGTCTTTGGCCAGCCGATCGACATCGAGGCCGATATCCGCCGCCACCCTGAGGACTGAGGCTTCTTCGGCGACCAGAGGTGTTCGCATGAACCGACGCCGAAGTTCTGGTTGTTTGCCTTGCTTCGCGGCAGCGACCGACGCCCGCGCTGCAAGCTCGGAAGCGGGTCCGAAGATCGGAAGTTCATGCTGAACCAGCCAGAAGGAAGCAGGATGATCGGCCATCAGCGTGTCGAGGTCTCGCTCCAGCGCCCGGCAGTAGGGACAGCGGAACTCGCTGAAATAGGCAATGGGAATGACCCCCTCAGAACCGCTGTTGCCAAAGAGGGCAAGGCAGGGGTCAGCACGTACCGCTTCGGCACGCGCGCGGCGCTGGTCTGCATCCTGAGGCGGCGCATCGAGTCCGACAAGGGCCAGCGGTGTTCCGGAGGTCTGGCCAACCCCGTCAAGTCGGCGAAACGGCGGCAGATCCGCAATGTCGGCATAGCGCGGCCCGCGGCCCGGGAGCCGGTCCCAGGGAAGGGCACGCAGACCATAGATAAGGGCAACGATCCCGCCGAAGACGAGAAGGTCGCGGCGCCTCACGTTCACATCACAGTCACCGGTGTTCCAACCGGCACCTGTTCGTAGAGCTGGATCACATGCTCGTTCAGCATCCGGATACAACCGTTCGAGACGGACTGACCGATTGACCACGGCTCGGTCGTGCCATGGATACGATAGTAGGTATCGCGCCCTTCCCGGTAAAGGTAGAGCGCGCGCGCCCCAAGGGGGTTGTTCGGCCCGCCGGGGACACCATCGGCGAACTGGGCATAACGGTCAGGATTGCGGCGGATCATGTCGTTCGTCGGACGCCAGGACGGCCATTCGGCTTTGCGCTCGATGATCGCGGACCCCCTGAAGGCAAGCCCGGCCTTGCCGACACCGACTCCGTAGCGGATCGCCCGCTCGGTATCGAAGACGTGGTACAGAAAGAAGCTTCGCGGGAACACGAGGATCTGTCCGGGCGCGTGCTGCTCGCGGACGCGCACCTCGCGGGGCTGGAATTCGTCGGCCAGCACAAACGGCTCTGCGGTATGGGCCCGAAGGATGGTGGGCGAGGACAGCGCTGCAAGTGCGGCCCCGCCAATGAGGAAGCGTCGGGAAATCATGCTATCTCCTGAGAGGAACGAAAATGACCGGGTTCGTTCAGAAGACGTATCGCGGCGGCGGCGTGTGGGGGGCCAAACGGCACTGTTGCAAAGTTAGCGATGAGGCAGCCTTTTGTCTTATTCAAAGGCCTTACATTTCAAAAACTCTGCTTACCAGGCGCATTTCGCCCAGGGGATCACCATAATAAAATGCTGAGG
>JALQYS010000533.1 GCA_023254015.1 Paracoccaceae bacterium | reverse complement strand
CGATGAGCGGTCGCAGACCGACGAAGAGCGTCGGGCGCAGGCTTGCGCAAGGCTGAGGGGCGGCCTATGGCTGGCAGCATGAAACTCATGTTCCTTGGCGATGTCATGGGCCGTGCCGGGCGCGCGGTCCTCACCGAACTGCTTCCCGGCTTGCGCACGCGCTGGGGGCTCGATTTTGTCGTGGTGAATGGCGAGAACGCCAGTCAGGGCGCGGGGCTGACCAGTGAACATGCGCGGCTGATCCTGCAGGCCGGTGCAGATTGCATCACCCTTGGCGATCATGCCTTCGATCAGAAGGACATGCTGCAGTTTGCCGAAACCGAACATCGGATCATCCGGCCGCTCAACTTTTCCAAGGTGGCGCCGGGGCGCGGCTACAGGATTTTCGATGCCACCTCGGGCCGCAAGGTTCTGGTGGCGCAGGTGCTGGGGCAGGTGTTCATGAAGCGGCCCTTTGATGATCCGTTCAGCGCCACCGAGGCAATCTTCAAGACCCACCGCCTTGGCGCCAGCGTGCAGGCGGCCATTCTGGATGTGCATGCCGAGGCAACCTCGGAGAAGATGGCGATGGGGCATTGGTGTGACGGGCAGGCCAGCCTTGTTGTCGGCACCCATACACATGTGCCCACGGCCGATCACATGATCCTGCCCGGCGGCACCGCCTATCTGACCGATGCGGGCATGTGCGGCGATTACAACTCGGTCATCGGGATGGAGAAGATGGAGCCGCTGCGCCGCTTCATCACCGGCATGGCCTCTGGCCGGTTCGAGCCGGCGAATGGTCCGGCCACGCTATCGGGTGTCTATGTGGAAACCGATGACCGCACGGGCAAGGCCACACGCATCGTGCCGGTCCGGCAGGGCGGGCGGCTGGAGCCGATGGGGCCGATTGCGCCATGACGCGGCTGCATTACGCCGGGGCTCTGGCGCTGATCGGCATTGGCTGGGGGTCAACCCAGCCTCTGGGCAAGATTGCCGCCTCGACCGGGCATCAGCCGTTCGGGCTCATCTTCTGGCAGCTTGTGGTCTGCGTCGTCGTTCTGGGTCTGCTGACCGTGCTGCGGGGCAAGCGCCTGCCGCTGACGCGTAAGGCCATCGAATTCTATGTGGTGGTTGCCTTTCTGGGCACGCTGATCCCGAACTACACCTTCTATCTGTCGGTGGCCCGGCTGCCGGCGGGGATCATGTCGATCATTATCGCCACCATTCCGCTGATGGCCTTTCCGTTGGCCATCGCGCTGGGCATGGATCGGTTTTCGCGGCGCCGGGCGGCAGGAATCGTGCTGGGCCTGTCGGGCGTCTTGCTGATCGCCCTGCCCGAAGCCAGCCTGCCTGACCGGGCCATGGTGGCCTTCCTGCCAGTGGCGATGATCGGCCCGCTGTTCTACGCGCTTGAAAACACCTATGTCGCCGCCCGCGGCACGGGCGAGATGGATGCCATTCAGGCGATGCTTGGCGCCTCGCTGGCGGGGCTGCTGTTCTGCGGGCCCCTGATGCTGGCGCTGGGGCACTGGTTTGCCATGCCGCTGCCGCCGGGACGGGCGGAATGGGCGCTGATCGGGTCGTCGGCGCTGCATGCCCTGTTGTATGCCAGCTTTGTCTGGCTTGCCGCGCGGGCCGGATCGGTCTTTGCCTCGCAATCATCCTACTTCACCACCGCCTCCGGCATCGTCTGGGCCATGGTGATCCTGGGAGAGCGTTTCAGCCCCTGGGTCTGGGCGGCGGCCGGGCTGATGCTGTGCGGGCTGATGCTGGTCAGCCCGCGGGAACGCGGGCGGGTTTAACTCGACAAGCTTGATAGAGAATATTCTTCTCTTTTTCGCTGCACTGCCGTAAAGAGGCGGCAAAAGGTGGAGGACGGAATGTTCGGATTGGCCCTTAGCCCAGACGTGGCGCCGATTGTGGCGCTGGCCATCATGGCGGTGATGTTCGTCCTTTTCGTGCGCGAAACCTTTGCCGTCGAGGTGACGGCCATCGCGGGGGCGGCGGTCATGATCCTGCTGGGCCTCTTGCCGGTGAAAGAGGCGGTGGGCGTGCTGTCGAACCCCGCGCCCTGGACCATTGTCCTGATGTTCATGGTGATGGGCGGGCTGGTGCGGACCGGATCGGTCGAAATGCTGATCGGCATGGCCGAGGCCCATGTCGGCAACCGGCCGAAAACCACGGTTTTCGTGCTGTTCGGCTTTGTCGCCGTGGCGTCGGCCTTCATGAACAACACGCCCTTGGTGGCGGTCATGATCCCCGTCGTCATCCAGATCGCCGCCCGGCTGAACACGGCGGCCTCGAAACTCCTCATCCCGCTCAGCCATATGACGGTTCTGGGTGGCATGATCACCATCATCGGCACCTCGACAAACCTTCTGGTTGACGGGGTGGCCGCCGATGCCGGGCTTGCTCATTTCTCGCTCTTCGAAATCGCGCCGGTTGGGCTGGCCGTCACTTTGGCGGGTGGTCTTTACATGGCGACGGTTGGCCGCCACCTGCTGCCGACACGCGAATCGATGGCGACCCTTCTGGGTGACCGCAAGCGGATGAAATACTTCACCGAGGTCGCGATCCCCGAGGATTCGGTGCTGATCGGCACCAAGGTTCTGGAAGTGCAGCAGTTCAAACCTTCGGGCGTGCGGGTCATCGATGTGCTGCGCGGCGACCTGTCGCTGCGCCGTGATCTGCAATCGGTAACGCTGGAGGCGGGCGACCGCGTGGTCTTGCGCACCGAGATGACCGAACTTCTGGGCATGCAGAACCGCACCGACATGCGGGTAGTGGACAAGCTGTCCTCGGTCGAGACCGAGACGGTCGAGGTGCTGATCACCCCCGGGTGCCACATGATCGGCCGTGCGCTGGGCGAGCTGCGTCTGCGGCGGCGCTATGGCATCTATGTTCTGGCCGCCCACCGGCGCAGCCAGAACATCGGGCGGCAACTGGATGAGCTGGTGGTGCAGGTTGGCGACACGCTTCTGCTCGAGGGCCGGATCGAGGACATCAAGCGGCTGTCGGAAGACATGGACATGGTGGATGTCAGCCACCCCAAGACCCGCGCCTATCGCCGCACCAAGGCGCCCATCGCCATCGGCGCGCTTCTGGCGGTGGTGGCGCTGTCCTCGCTGGATCTGGCACCCATTCTGGTTCTGGCCTTCCTTGCGGTCACCACGATTCTGGTAACCCGCTGCATCGACAGCGACGAGGCACTGGAATTCGTTGACGGCCGCCTTTTGGCGATGATTCTGGCCATGCTTGCGGTGGGCGAGGGGCTGGACCGGTCGGGCGCGGTCGAGATGATCGTGACCGGCGTGCGCCCCTGGATGGAGGGGCTGTCGCCCTTTGCCACCATTCTGGTGATTTACCTGATCGGGCTGATCCTGACCGAATTCCTGTCG
>JALQYS010000304.1 GCA_023254015.1 Paracoccaceae bacterium | reverse complement strand
AGAATGCTGCGGGTTCGAGGCTTGATCCACCCGACTTCGGCCGTTTGCGCGACGACAGACACCGCTCGGGGCGAAAAACGCTTGCCCAGCGAGCAAAATCAGGCGAGCTTGAAGTCAAGCGGCAGGCCACTTGGGGAATGTCGGTTTTCACCAAGACGAAGGGCAGGACCGCGGATGGAGTGGCTGACCGATTACAAGATCCCGGTAGGCCGGGCGGCGAAGACTGTCTTCGACTGGATGAATGCCAATCTGGGGCCGCTCTTCGATCTGATCTCACGGGTGATGGAAGCGATGATCGACGGGATCCTGTGGATCCTCCAGACGCCGCATCCGCTGATCATCATCGCGGCCTTCCTGGCCCTGACATGGTATCTGCAGCGGTCCTGGAAGGTCTGCCTCGGGGCCTTGCTCGGCTTTCTCTTCATCCTCAATCAGGGCTATTGGGAAGAAACCACCGAAAGCCTGACCCTGATCCTTGCCGCCTGTGTCGTCTGCATGGGCCTTGGCGTGCCCATCGGCATCGCCGCCGCCCATCGCCCGCGCCTCTATCAGGCCATGGTGCCGGTGCTGGATCTGATGCAGACCCTGCCCACCTTCGTCTATCTGATCCCGGCCATCGTCTTCTTCGGCCTGGGCATGGTGCCCGGCCTGATCGCCACGGTGATCTTCGTCCTGCCCGCGCCCATCCGGCTAACGCATCTGGGCATCTCC
Organism: Paracoccaceae bacterium; assembly: GCA_023254015.1. Taxonomy (GTDB): domain Bacteria; phylum Pseudomonadota; class Alphaproteobacteria; order Rhodobacterales; family Rhodobacteraceae; genus Tabrizicola_A. The sequence continues at coordinate 2,275 of JALQYS010000304.1, read as the reverse complement.
ACCGCGCCGCAGGCCCTGCTCGAGGCCGCCACCGCCTTCGGCGCCACCCCGCGCCAGCGCCTGTGGAAGGTGGAACTGCCCTGGGCGCTGCCGCAGATCATGGCCGGGCTGAACCAGACCATCATGCTGTCGCTGTCGATGGTCGTCATCGCCGCCCTTGTCGGCGCGAACGGCCTTGGCGTGCCGGTCATCCGGGCGCTGAACTCGGTCAACACCTCGCTCGGCTTCGAATCCGGCTTCATCATCGTCGTCGTCGCCATCCTTCTTGACCGCATGCTCAGGGTGACCCGCAAATGACCGCGCGCAATGCCCCCCGAAACGCCGTCGAATTCGACCGCGTCTCCATCGTCTTTGGCGACCATCCGCAACGCGCCCTGCCCCTGATGGACGCGGGCAAATCCCGCGCCGAGGTGCAGACCGCCACCGGGCAGGTTCTGGGCGTCCACGATTGCACCCTGTCGGTGGCGGAAGGCGAGATCCTCGTCCTCATGGGCCTGTCCGGCTCGGGCAAATCCACCCTTCTCCGCGGGGTCAATGCCCTGAACCCCGTCGTCCGGGGCGAGGTGCGCGTCTGGGATGGCGACCGCATGACCTCTGTCACCAAGGCCACCCCGGAAACCCTGCGCAAGCTGCGCCTGTCGCGCATCGCCATGGTGTTTCAGCAATTCGGCCTTCTGCCCTGGCGCACGGTGCGGGAAAACGTCGGCCTCGGCCTCGAACTCGCCGGCATCCCGCCCGAAGGCCGCAAGGCCAAGGTCGATGAACAGCTTGCGCTGGTGAACCTCACCCAATGGGCCGACCGCAAGGTGGGCGAACTTTCCGGCGGCATGCAGCAGCGCGTGGGACTTGCCCGCGCCTTCGTCACCGATGCGCCCATCCTTCTGATGGACGAACCCTTCTCCGCGCTCGACCCGCTGATCCGCGCGCGACTGCAGGACGAACTCCTCGACCTTCAGGCGAAACTCCAGCGCACCATCATCTTCGTCTCCCACGATCTCGATGAGGCGTTCAAGATCGGCAACCGCATCGCCCTGATGGAGGGCGGCCGCATCGTCCAATGCGGCACCGCGCGCGAGATCATCGCCAACCCCGTCTCCGATTACGTGGCCGATTTCGTGGCCCATATGAACCCGCTCGGCGTGCTGACGGCGCGGGATGTCATGGCCCGGGGGGCCAGCGCCACGGGCCAAGCCATCGACGCGGAAACCCCGGTCAAGACGGTGATGGAAATGCTGCGCGACGGCGCGACAGAGCTTTCGGTGATCGAACAGGGCCAGCCCATCGGCGCCATCCGCGCCGCCGATGTCATGGCCCGGCTGATTGATCCGCGCGGGGCCTGATCCCGCGCGGGCTCACTCCAGCACGCGCTCGAAATCCACCAGACCGAAATCGCCCGACAGGTCGCGCAGCGACATCCGCCCGTCGTCGATATAGTCCATCCCCCAGCAGGCATCCGCCGCCGGATCGTCGCCATAGCGGTAAAGGCTGATCACCATGCCCTGATGGACAGTGCCGTCCGCGCAGGCCTCCCCCACCGACATCATGAAACGATCCTGCTCTTCCTCCATCAGCATCTCGGTCCAGTCCATCCCGTAGATGCCGATGGTGAAAGGGTTCGCCTCGCCCACCGGATGCCAGTCGCCCTGCATCGCCTGCAGGTTGCCCTCATAGAGGTCATCCGCCACCCGCTCCACCGCCTCAAGGCGCAGCGCGGCGGAACTGTCGCCGATATCGGACAGGCTGCCCCGCACCTCCACCGCCGCCAGCATCGGCAGATCGGCCAGAAGCCCGGCCCCCTGATCGCTGCCCACGAACAGATCGAACCCCGCCGCGTTCAGGAAACAGCCCTCTTCCCCGCAGGCGATGAAATAACCCCGCCCCTCAAAGGGCTCCTCTGCAAGGGCAGGCAGCGGGGCCAACCCCGCCAGACCAAGAACAACCATCGAAAGACGCACCACATCCCCCTGCGCGGACCAAAACACGCGTCCTGCCTAGCAGAGCGCGCGCAGCCTGTCGCCTATCCGAAAGTGGTTACGCCTTCGCCGCCTTGGGCTTGGCGGCGGCTTTCGATTTGGCCGCGGCCTTCGGCTTTGCCGCAGCCTTCGGCTTGGCAGCAGCCTTGGGCTTGGCAGCGGCCTTCGGCTTCGCCGCCTTCTTGCCCCCCGCCTTCCCCGCCTTTTCCACGATCAGCGCCAGCGCCTCTTCCAGCGTCACCGCCTCCGGCTCCATGCCCTTGGGCAGGGTCGCATTCACCTTGGCCCATTTCACGTAAGGC
>JALQYS010000222.1 GCA_023254015.1 Paracoccaceae bacterium | reverse complement strand
CCTGATCGTGGCAGCGGCAACCTTCCACGCGGGCGGCGTGGGCGAGGTGGCGGAACTGGATCAGGCGCATCAGATGCTTGGCCCCTTGATGGGGGCGGCCGTGGCGCCGATGCTGTTTGCCGTTGCCTTGCTGGCCTGCGGGTTGAATTCGACCGTCACCGCCACCCTTGCCGGCCAAGCCGTGATGGAAGGCTTTTTGCGCCTGCGCCTGCCGCCTTGGCAGCGCCGCCTCTTTACCCGCGCCATCGCCATTCTGCCCGCGGCGGGGGTCACCCTGCTTTATGGCAGCGCGGGCACGGGACGGCTGCTGATCCTGACGCAAGTGGTTCTGTCGCTGCAACTGTCCTTTGCCGTGGTGCCTTTGGTGATGTTCACCACCAGCCGCGCCCGGATGGGGGCGCTGGTTGCCCCGCTGTGGCTGGGTGCGGTGTCTTGGGTCATCGCCGCGGTGATCGTCGCGCTGAACCTAAAGCTCTTGTGGGACTTTGCCGGGCTGGGCGGCTAAGTCCGAAGCGGCAAGAACGCCGCCCCAGCCCCCGGAACGTCGCTTTTTGCCAGCCAAAGCGCTACGGCCCTGCCATAGTGCCGCAAAAAGGAGCGTCTGCGATGTATGTTCTGCACTATTATCCCGACACCGCCTCGCTGGCGATCCTGAAAAAGCAGTTCGGTCAGCGCCTTCTGGGCGATGCCATGCAGGACGCCATCGACGGCGCGATGAAAGAGCATTTCGAAAAGACCGGTGACCGCCCGGCGCTGCAGCCCGAAGTCAAGATGGTGGACGGCGAGACCTGGAAAGAAGGTCAGGATGTCGTCGTCGAGATGTCCTATGAATGCCTGCCCCCGATCCCGGAAGTCGACGCCGCTGCCATCTCGCTGGAACGTCTGACCGTCAAGGCCGACGAGGCCGCCGTGGAAGAGGCGCTCAAGAATCTGGCGTCCTCGGCCCAGAGCTTTGAAGCCAAGAAGAAGGCCCAGAAGTCCAAGAAGGGCGATCAGGTTGTGATCGACTTCAAGGGATCGGTCGATGGCGAGTATTTCGAAGGCGGCGCGGGCGAGGATTATCCGCTGGTCCTTGGCTCCAACTCCTTCATCCCGGGCTTTGAAGATCAGCTCATCGGCTTCAAGACCGGCGAAGAGGTGAAGGTCGAAGTGTCCTTCCCGGAGAATTATGGCGCAGCCCATCTGGCCGGCAAGGCCGCCGTGTTCGAGTGCACCATCAAGGAAGTGCGCGAGCCGAAGGAAGCCGAGATCGACGATGAGCTGGCCAAGAAATTCGGTGCCGAGGATCTTGCCGCGCTGAAAGGCCAGATCGCCGAGCGTCTGGAATCCGAATACAAGGGCGCTGCCCGTGCAGTGCTGAAGCGGTCGCTTCTGGACCAGCTGGACGCGCAGGTGAAGTTCGAGCTGCCCGCAGCCCTGGTTGACGCCGAGGCCGCCCAGATCGCCCACCAGCTGTGGCATGAAGAGCACCCCGAGGTGCACGATCACAACCACGGCTCGGTCGAGCCGACGGACGAGCACAAGAAACTGGCCGAGCGCCGCGTGCGTCTGGGTCTGGTTCTGGCTGAAGTCGGTCGCAAGGCCGAGGTCACCGTCACCGATGCGGAGATGACCCAGGCCGTTCTAGCCGCCGCCCGCCAGTATCCGGGGCAGGAGCGTGCCTTCTTCGAATTCGTGCAGAAGAACGCCCAGATGCAGCAGCAGCTGCGCGCGCCGGTTTTTGAGGACAAGGTTGTCGATCACATCGTGGCCGGGGCCAAAGTGACCGAGAAGGAAATCTCGAAGGACGAGCTGCAGAAGCTGGTCGAAGCGCTGGACGAGATGTAAGCGCGATTTTTCGACGAAAAATCGGGGCCGCGCCTGTTGGGGCGCGGCCTTTGTCTTTCAGGTCGGGGGCGGGGATGCGCAAGGACAGGCTGGATGCGGCGGGATTTGGATCGCTGCTTGCCGTGGCGCTGGTGCTGGCGGTCAACCAGATCGTCGTCAAGCATGTGAACGCGGGGTTGCAGCCGGTGTTCTTTGCCGGATTGCGCTCGGCCCTGGCGGTGGTGTTCGTCTGGGGCTTTCTGCGCTGGCGCGGCCTGACCGGCCGGCTGCGGCGCAGCGATCTTGGGCCGGGGCTGTTGATCGGCGTTCTCTTCGCGGCCGAGTTCCTGTGTCTTTTCCTGGCGCTGGACCTGACGCTTGTCGGTCGGGCCTCGGTCATCTTCTATTCGATGCCGGTGTGGCTGGGGCTCTTGGGGCATTTCTTCCTGCCCGGCGAGCGGTTGCGCCCGCTGCAGGGGCTTGGGCTGTTTCTTGCCTTTCTGGGCACGGCCTGGGCGATTCTGCCCAACGACGAAGGGGCGCGGGCGGGCAGTCTCGTGGGCGATCTTTGTGCGCTGGGTTCGGCCTTTGGCTGGGCGGGCACGGCCTTTCTGGCGCGCAAGACCAGCCTGCGCGAGGCGGGGCCAGAGGCGCAGCTGTTCTGGATGGTGGCGGTCTCTGCCCCGATTCTGCTGGCGGTAAGCCCGGCCTTCGGCCCGCTCTTGCGCGAGGTCGAGCCGAACCACTGGTTCTGGCTGTTCGTCCAGGCCTCAGTGGTGGTGACGGGGGCCTTCATCGGATGGCTCTGGCTGTTGTCGGTCTATCCCACGGCGACGGTGGCCTCGTTTTCCTTTCTGACGCCGCTCTTCGCGATTCTCCTGGGCGCGGTGGTCTATGGCGAATCTGTCACGCCCGGGCTGATCGTGGCCTTCGTTCTGGTGGCCACGGGAATCATCCTGATCAACCGTCGGGCCTGAGCGGGCAGGGCGGCTTTGCCGCAGAAGCAGGCCGATTTCTTGGGGAATCGCGGCAGGTTCATGTGACGCGTGAAGCTGCCGTGCGGTTCTTGCGGCGCATCCGGCGCGCGCCACGGGTAGATAGGGGAAATCCGTCAAGCACAAAATCTTGTGGGTATCCTTAAAAATCCATTTGCCCCCCCTGCGGAATTACGACAATTTGACGAAGCCGCCCGCCAGACCACTATCCCTAGTGTTCGGCGCCGGAAGGTCACCAGTCTTAGCGCGCGTCTTGCCACGAGACGCGAAACCCTTGCCAAAGGCGAAAGGCAAGGGCGCTGATTGCTTGTGTCCTGCCCGGAGAGCGGCGCGGGAATTCACAAACGGCAGGGGGCAAATCCCCGCCAGGTCGGGACGGAGACGGGGCATGAAGATCGAGCGCAAGTTTACCACGGCAGAGGCCGGGGCCTATGGCAGCATGGCATTCACGCTGACCACATCGGAGATCCGCAATCCCGATGGCAAGGTGGTGTTCCGCAACGAGGCGGTCGAGGTGCCCGAAGGCTGGAGCCAGGTCGCCTCGGACGTTCTGGCGCAGAAATATTTCCGCAAGGCGGGCATCCCCGCCCGCCTGAAGCGCGTCAAGGAAAAGGGCGTGCCGGAATTCCTGTGGCGCTCGGTTCCTGACGAAGAGGCGCTGGCGGCCCTGCCCGAGGATGAGCGCAAGGTCGGCGAAACCAGCGCCCGGCAAGTGTTCGACCGTCTGGCTGGCGCCTGGGCCTATTGGGGCTGGAAGGGGGGCTATTTCAGCACCGAGGCCGATGCCAAGGCCTATTACGACGAGATGCGCTTCATGCTGGCCAATCAGATGGCCGCGCCGAACAGCCCGCAGTGGTTCAACACCGGCCTGCACTGGGCCTATGGCATCGACGGCCCGAGCCAGGGGCATTTCTACGTCGACCACAAGACCGGCGTTCTGACCAAGTCGGAGTCGGCCTATGAACACCCGCAGCCGCATGCCTGCTTCATCCAGTCGGTCAGCGATGATCTGGTGAACGAAGGCGGTATCATGGACCTGTGGGTGCGTGAGGCGCGGCTGTTCAAATACGGCTCTGGCACCGGCACCAACTTTTCGTCCCTGCGCGGCGAAGGCGAAAAACTGTCGGGCGGCGGCAAGTCCAGCGGCCTGATGGGCTTCCTGAAGATCGGCGACCGCGCGGCGGGCGCGATCAAGTCGGGCGGCACCACGCGGCGCGCGGCCAAGATGGTGATCTGCGATATGGATCACCCCGATGTCGCACAATTCATCAACTGGAAAGTCATCGAAGAGCAGAAGGTGGCCAGCCTCGTCGCCGGCTCGAAGATGCACGAGCAGAAGCTGAACGAGATCTTCTCGGCCATCCGCCAGTGGGACGGCTCCACCGAGGATGCGGTGGATCCGGCAAAGAACCCCGCGCTTAAGGCGGCGATCAAGGGCGCCAAGAAGGCGATGATCCCCGACACCTATACCAACCGCGTGCTGCAATACGCCCGCCAGGGCTTCGACAGCATCGAATTCCCCACCTATGACACCGACTGGGATTCCGAGGCCTATATCACCGTTTCGGGCCAGAACTCGAACAACTCGGTGCGTGTCACCGATGCCTTCCTCAAGGCGGTGAAAGAGGACAAGCCCTGGGAGTTGATCCGCCGCACCGACGGCAAGGTGGCGAAAACCGTTTCGGCCCGCGAGCTGTGGGATCAGATCGGCCATGCCGCCTGGGCCTGTGCCGACCCCGGCATCCAGTTCCACGACACCGTGAACGCTTGGCACACCTGCCCGGCCGATGGCCCGATCCGTGGCTCGAACCCCTGTTCGGAATACATGTTCCTGGACGACACCGCCTGCAATTTGGCGTCGATGAACCTGTTGACCTTCTTTAACAACGGCAAGTTCGACGCCGAAGGCTATATCCACGCTTCGCGTCTGTGGACGGTCACCTTGGAAATCTCGGTGATGATGGCGCAATTCCCGTCGAAGGAAATTGCACAACTGTCCTACGACTTCCGCACCCTTGGTCTGGGCTATGCCAATATCGGCGGGCTGTTGATGAACATGGGTCTGGGCTATGACTCGGTTGAAGGCCGCGCCCTTTGCGGCGCGCTGACCGCCCTGATGACCGGCGTGACCTATGCCACCAGCGCCGAAATGGCGCGCGAGTTGGGGGCCTTTGCAGGCTATGACCGCAACGCCCAGCA
>JALQYS010000175.1 GCA_023254015.1 Paracoccaceae bacterium | reverse complement strand
AGCCCACGCCCTTGTGGGCATTCCAGAAGCTAACGGTCTTGCCGCGGCGGCAGTCGGTTTCGGCGAAGGGGCGCGTCGTGTCGATTGCGACGGCTTCCCGCAAGGGCAGGAAATGGTTGTTCACCGTCAGCCGGTTCAGCCGCGCCGTGCGGGCCGAGGCGGGCGGATAGAGCCCGTTCACCACCTCGGCCCCTTCGGGGGGCTGCGGCATGGCGACGTTCTTTTCGTGGCGCACGATGCGGAAGATCCCGGCCAGGATGTCCTTTTCCTGGCTCAGCAGCCAGTCGGGCCCCTGCAGGAAATGCGCCATCGCATCCAGCAGAAGCTGTGCATGTTCATAGCGCCGGGTCGCGATGAAATTGCGCACCAGCCCGGCCCAGTTCGCGGTGAACTGCGACGCATCGGTCAGCCGGCCCTGCTGGGCCAGCAGCACCCAGCGGTTGCGGAAGCGGAAATACTGCATCGCGGCCGAGTATTTCTCTTCGAAATCGTCGTGCAGAACCCAGAAGGAGAAGGGGATCACCAGTTCCACCCCGGCCGCCTTCAGGCGCAGCCCGTATTCCACGTCATCCATCTTGATGAAGAACGGATAGGGCAGGCCGATGCGGTGGATATCTTCCAGCGCCATGCAGTCCCACCACCAGCCGGTCGTGTCGGGATGGCGGTCCATGCGCACGAAGGCCGCCGGATCGGCGGTCTCCAGCCCGCCCCCCAGCGCGGTGTCGCTGGGATGCACGCTGCCGCGGTAGCGGTGGCCGAAACAGGCGCTGCGGGCGGGCATTTCTCCGGGCGAGGAAGTGGGATACATCGGGGCGCCCAGATGGAACCTTGGCCGCAGAAAGCGCACGAAGGCGGTGTTGCGGGCGAACATCTCGGGGTGCAGGTAGATGTCGTCGTCCAGCAGGCAGACATGGCTGAAGCCCTGATGCGCCAGCGACCCCCAGCCGCTTTCGTAGATGCCGCGGCCAAAGCCGCCCGCCCCGCCGGTGTTGTGATTGGCAAAGACCGAGACATCGGCATCCGGCGTCACGCCGCAATCAAGGCCCTCGGGGCCGGTGCTGCCATTGTCCACCACCGTCAGATGCGCCGCTCCCGCATGGTCGCGCCAACGGCGCAGGTAATCGCGGAACACCTCGGCATTGCGCTGCACATATTCGGCCCGGCGATAGGTGCAGAAGATATAGTTGATGCGGGCATGCGGCTGCGATGGCGGGTCGTCGGTGACGAAGGCGATCTCGTATTTCGCCCCGGCCGAGGGGGTCACCACTGGCAGAAGCGCGCCCTCAAGATCGGCGATCCGCAGCGGCGCGCCCCGAACCGTGCCGGGCCCGTCCTGGGTCAGCACCTGCAGATCCTGATCGGGGCCCGTGCCTGTGACATGGCGCAGGGTGACGCTGGCCGACCCTTCGCGCACCACCAGTTGCAAGGCCACGGTCTCAAGCGTGCTGGCCCGGCGCCAGGCGTCAAGGTCAAAGGCATTCACCACGCTTGACCGGAAACCGGACACGCGGCGCTGCAGGACGGACAGGCCAAAGGTCATGCGGGGCAGGGTCATCGGGAGGGATCCTCATGCAGGGGGGCAAGGCCGCGGGCTGCCAGAAAGGCACTCTCCTCGGCGAAATAGGGTTCGACAAACGCCCAGTCCGCCGCGCTGTAAAGCCCGCGCAGATTGCCGTCGGTGATGGCCTTGCCCTTCAAGCGGTTGAAATTGACATGGGGGATCTTCTGGCCCGGAAAGCCCAGGTCCTCGCACAGCCGGCCATAGGCACCGTCAAGATCGTCAAAGGGAACCAGATGGTCCACCAGCACCTCACCGTCGGCGCCACAGGCGTAATCGGTGATCCGCTCGTTGTTGCGATGCTCGCTATGCAGGTAGTCCGAAAAGCTCATGTCCTTGACCCAGCGGTATTTCGCCGGATCCTTCTGATGGTAGCGCAGGGCGTGGAAGTAGAACGAGGCGACCCTCTCCCACCAGGGGCGCACCGAAAGCAGGTAGATGTCCAGCGCCTTGCGGTCCAGATGCAGGCCCTTCAGGATGGTTTCCGCGGTCGCATGCTTCCAGACCCCTTCCGGGCGCCGGCGATAGCGCGCGCTGCGCTCTTCGCCTTCGGGGGTATAGCCAAGGAAGAACAGCCGCTGGGGCGGCAGAAGGTCGATCAGCCCGCTGCAAAAGGACGTGCCGCCGCATTTGCGCATGTGGACGATCAGGATGCGGTTGTCGATCAGAAGCATGGCGAGTGCGGTCCCGGGGGCTGAGGTGGGTTCAGAGCTGCACGGCGGGTTCGGCCCGGCCCGACCCGACCCCCTCCAGCATGAAGGTGCAGCCCGCCGCGGGTTCGGCGGCAAGCTGGGCGGCTGACAGTTTCTGCCGCGCGGTGGTGACGAAGAGCCGGTCCAGCCCGGGGCCGCCGAAGGCCGGGCAGGAGACATGGCTGGTCGGTAAGGCGAGCGCCCCGAGGAAAACCCCCTCGGGGCTGTAGCGTGCCACGCGGCCCGATCCCCATTGCGCGTTCCACAAGCAGCCCTCGGCATCGGTCACCGCCCCGTCGGGTTTGGGGCCCTCGGGGCCAA
>JALQYS010000142.1 GCA_023254015.1 Paracoccaceae bacterium | reverse complement strand
AGATAAAGGCAAATTTTCAGAAGTTTATCTGAGGCTTGCGATCAGTCTTTGAAGTAGCGGCTGTCCTTGATCTGGTCCCAGGCCCAGACCACCTCTTGCAAGCGTTCTTCGTCGCGGCGGTCGCCGCCGTTCATGTCAGGGTGCAATTCCTTGATGAGGCCCTTATAGGCCTTGCGAATTTCCGCCTTGGTCCAGGTGTCGCGGGCATCCAGAATTTCCACCGCCTTGCGTTCGGTCGGCGGCAATTTGCGGGTGGCGGTGGAGACCACCTTGCCGGGGTTTTGCGTGGCCTTTTCGCCCAAAAGCGCCATCGGGTCGTTGACGCCCAGCCGTTGCCAGGCCCGCCCGTCATCCTTTTTCGAAAAGGGCCGGGTCTCGCGTTCCCACAGCCGATCCTTGTCCAGAAGCTTCTGGAACTCTTCGTCCGAGGCCGTGCCGAAGAAATTCCACTTCAGATTGTATTCGCGCACGTGGTCGCGGCAGAACCAGAAGAATTCGTCCAGAAGGTCGGGCGATTTTGGGGCACGATAGGCGCCCTTTTCCTTGCAGCCCGGGAAATCGCAGGCCCGCTGCGAGGTTTCAAAGGCCCCCGACATGCCGCCACGGCGACCGGTCTTGCGCTTTGCCTTGTCCGAAGACACGCGCAGATCGAATTCGAAGGGGGACTTGGACATGATTGGGCCTTTCCGACTCGGGGCCGCAAGTTTAGGGATTTGTACGGCAAGGTGAAGGGGGTCACATGACTGTTGAAAGCGAAATTCGTCAAAGACTTGAAGCGACCTTTGCGCCCAGCCGTCTGGAGGTGGTCAACGAAAGCCACCGCCACGCCGGCCATGCGGGCGATGACGGGTCGGGGGAAAGCCATTTCACGGTGCTGATCCGCGCCGAGGCGCTGGCGCCGTTGTCGCGGGTTGCCCGCCACCGCGCCGTGAACAAGGCGCTGGGCGACCTGACCGCGCGGGTGCACGCGCTGGCGATCGACGCGGGCTGAAGGCCGCGCCGAACCTCCGCGCCGAACCTCCTCGTCGACTGCGTCGCTCGTCGGGGCCGCCCCCGACGAGAAGCCGAAGGCGCCCGAGGAGGGCCTGTCAGCCCGCCTTGGCCATCAGGCGATAGTGGTGCAGCAAGGGTTCGGTATAGCCCGAGGGCTGCGCGCGGCCCTTGAACACCAGATCGCAGGCGGCCTGAAAGGCGATGCCCTGAAACCCCGGCGCCATCGGCCGATAGGCCGGGTCGCCCGCATTCTGCCGGTCCACCACGGCGGCCATCTTTCTCATCGCCTCCATCACCTGCGCCTCGGTCACGACGCCATGGTGCATCCAGTTGGCGATATGCTGGGCCGAGATGCGGCAGGTCGCGCGGTCCTCCATCAGGCCCACATCGTTGAGGTCAGGCACCTTGGAGCAGCCGACGCCCTGATCGATCCAGCGCACGACGTAACCCAGGATGCCCTGGGCGTTGTTCTCGACCTCGCGCTGGATCTGGTCGCTGCTCCAGCGCTGCCAGGTGGCCAGGGGAATATCCAGCACTGCATCGACATGGGCGCGCCGCCCGCCTGCGGCCAGCTTGCGCTGCACGGCCTTCACGTCGATCCGATGATAATGCAGCGCGTGCAGCGTCGCCGCGGTGGGCGAGGGCACCCAGGCGCAATTCGCCCCCGCCTTTGGGTGGTCGACCTTCTGTTCCAGCATGGCCGCCATCAGGTCGGGCATGGCCCACATGCCCTTGCCGATCTGCGCCCGCCCCATCAGCCCGCATTCCAGACCGATATCGACGTTCAAGACCTCATAGGCGCCGATCCAGCCCTTGCGCTTGATGAAATCCTTGCGGCTGAAGGGCCCGGCCTCCATCGAGGTGTGAATCTCGTCGCCGGTCCGGTCCAGAAACCCGGTGTTGATGAAGGCCACGCGGGATTTCGCGGCGCGGATGCATTCCTTGAGGTTGACGCTGGTGCGGCGTTCCTCGTCCATGATTCCCAGTTTCACCGTGTTCCGCGGTAGGCCCAGAATATCCTCGACCCGGTCAAAGGTTTCGCAGGCAAAGGCCACTTCCTGCGGCCCGTGCATCTTGGGCTTCACCACATAGACCGAGCCCTTGACAGAATTGCGCAGGCCTTCGGTCTTTTTCAGATCATGCAGGGCGATCAGCGTGGTCACCATGGCGTCCATCAGGCCCTCGGGCACTTCTTGCCCGTCAGGCAGAAGGATCGCAGGGTTGGTCATCAGGTGGCCCACATTGCGCACCCACATCAGGGCGCGGCCCTTGACCGTCATCGGGCTGCCATCGGGCGCGGTATAGGCGCGGTCGGGGTTCAGCCGCCGCTCCATCCGCTTGCCGCCCTTGTCAAAGCTTTCGGCCAGATCGCCCTGCATCAGCCCCAGCCAGTTGCCATAGGCCTGCACCTTGTCTTCGGCGTCGACGCAGGCGACCGAATCCTCGCAATCCATGATCGCGGACATCGCGCTTTCCAGTTGCACATCCGCCAGCAGCGCCTGATCCCGCCCGCCGATGAAATGCGCCCGGTCAAAGACCAGTTCCACATGCAACCCGTTGTTGCGCAGCAAGATCGCATCGGGGGCCTTGGGGTTGCCCTTGTAACCCACGAACTTCTCCGGGGTTACCAGCGGCAGGTCATCGACCAGCAAAGCGCCGTCCTTGACGATATAGCGGCGCGCATCAGCGTGGCTGGTGCCCGCAATCGGAAAAGCCTCGTCCAGAAACACCCGGGCCCGCGCCACGACCCGCGCACCGCGCCCGCGCTCATAGCCCCCGGCGGGCGGCGCGCTGCCCATGGCATCGGTGCCATAAAGGCAGTCATAAAGGCTGCCCCAACGCGCATTGGCCGCATTCAGCGCATATCGGGCGTTGGTGATCGGCACCACCAGTTGCGGCCCCGGCACATCGGCAATCTCGGGGTCGACATTGGCGGTGTCGATCTGGAAATCCGGGCCCTCGGGCAGCAGATAGCCGATCTCGGTCAGAAAGGCCTTGTAGGCCTCGGGGTCGTGCACCTGGCCCTTGCGGTTGCGGTGCCAGGCGTCGATGCGGGCCTGCAACTCCTCCCGCTCGGCCAGAAGAGCGCGGTTTTTCGGGGCAAGATCGGCGAGCATCCTGGCAAATCCCGCCCAGAACCGTTCACGCTCCACCCCGCTGCCAGGCAGGGCCCGATTGTCGATGAAATCGGCCAGCGCCGTGTCAACTGAAAGGCCGTGGATGTTCTGCCGCTGTGCCATGTCCGTCTCCAAAGCGGTATGCCTGCGCAGACCATAGGCCGCCCCCCGGTCAGCGGCAAATGAAAGGCGGGCTGGATTTTCCTGTTTTTCCGAAAAGAAGTTTCAGGCATCGGCTGAAGGTAAGGCTTCGCCAATCGGAGAGATTTCCCTCGTTCTGTCGCCTTGATCGTGTTGCGTTGCCATCAGCCTTGCCCGGCAGCGCGCCCCGTGGGAAGGTCAGGTTGACCGGATTGATGCCCATGCCCAAACCCTGACGCAGGAGAGGCGCGATGATCGATGATCTTGACCCCACGCTTGATCTGGTGCTGGAGCGCGAGCTTGCTGCCCCGCGTGCGCTGATCTACCGCTGCTGGACGACGCCCGAACACCTGATGAGGTGGTTCGTGCCAAAACCCCACAAGGTGGTGGCCTGCCATCTTGATCTGCGCGTGGGCGGGGCCTTCAACACGACCTTCGAGGTCGAGGGCAACCTGATGGAAAACAAGGGCGTCTATCTGGACGTGATCCGGAACGAAAAGCTTGTCTTTACAGATACCTATACCGAAGGCTGGAAACCCGCGCCCGAGCCCTTCATGACCGCCATCGTCACCTTTTCCGATGCCGGACCCGCCCGCACCCTGTATCGCGCCGTTGCCCGCCACCGCTCGGCCGAAGCTGCGCGCCAGCATGTCGAAATGGGCTTTCACGACGGCTGGGGCACAGTGGCCCGCCAGCTTGAGGCCTATGCGCAGGGGCTGAAGGCATGAACAAAGCCCGCTTCGCCACGCCGGGCGCGCAGGTGCCGTAGTCTGCCCTGTCGCCCGAGGCGACCGCAGAGCATCTGAGCTACCGAACCCGGCAAGCGCGAGGTTTCGCTTGGCACGGTCAAGGGTGATCCGCCGCCAGATCAACGCTCCGGTCGCTGCGGTCCGGGGCGCATGGCACAATCCCGCACTGCCGCCTCGCCCACAGGCTCTATTGGGGCGAGCGCGGCCCGAAACATGCCGATGAGGAAACTCCCCGAAACCCTAGGCACCGAGATCACACTGGCCATGGCCACGGTCGAGGACCTGCAAACCTTGGGCAAACGGGCAGGGTTCATGAGGGCTGCCTGAACGCCGGCCCTGCCATCCTCTGTGCTCAAATATCCTCGGGGGGAGCGGGCTGGCCTTGGCCAGACCGCGTGGGGGGCAGACGGCCCCCCTTCTTTTTCCGGCAGCCGTCCGAGCAATATTTCACCTCGTCCCAGACCTTTGCCCAGGCCTTGCGCCACACCATGGGCCGCCCGCAGGCGGCGCAGGTTTTCACCGGCAGGTCAGATTTCCTGCGCATCTTCACAGATCGAAACTCATCTGGGCGCTGGGTTTGCGCGGGCCCGCGCGCCGGGGCGAGCGGCTGGCATGGCGGGTGGCGATCACCGCCGCCTCGTCGCGGTGGCCGGGCGCGCGACGCAAGGCCCAGACCGCATCGCGCGCGGCGCGCTGGGCAGCGGCCGGGTCGATCACCGGCTCGGGATAGCGCCGCCCGGCAATCGCGGCAAAGCCCGGCCATTTCCACGGCTCCTGCACAAAGGCATCGGGCACGGGGG
>JALQYS010000515.1 GCA_023254015.1 Paracoccaceae bacterium | reverse complement strand
GTCGGCCACCGTCACCATCCGCCCCGCCCGGCCCGAGAGATACAGAAACCCGCCCTCCATGCGGCCCATCTCGCCCACCGACAGCCAGCCTTCGCGCCAGCGCGCGCCCCCCGCCTCGCCCGCCGCATAGGCGGTGAAAAGATAGGGGCTCTGCACCCAGATCTCGCCCTGATCCACCGCGATCTCCACCCCCGGATAGGGCCGCCCGACCGAGCCCTCGGGGCAGTCCGGCCCGGAAAGCGTGATGAAACTCGTCTCGGCCGCGCCGTAGAATTCCTGCACCACGGCCTTGGGCGCCATGACCCGCAAGGCCCCGGCCAGCCCCGCATCCAGCTTTGATCCCCCCACCAGCACCCGGGACAGCGGCAAGACCGGCCCGCCCGCCTCGATCAGAAGCCGCAGTTGCGCCGGCGTGGCATAAAGCAGCTCGATCCGCCGTTCGGCCAGCGCCCGACGCTGCCGGTCCGGTCGCATCTCCTCCAGAAGATGCACCTCTGCCCCCAAGGACAGCCCCTCGATCGCCCCATAAAGCGCCAGCGAATGCACCAGCCGCCCCAGCACGGCCACCCGCACTCCTTGCCGGATGCCGAACAACCCGGCATTCACCGCAAAGGACGCCCGCCACGAGGCGCAACTGCGCCGGATGTGCCGCGGCTGACCCGATGAGCCCGAGGTCAGCGTCTCGAACTCTCCCGGCCCCGCCACCAGCCCGCCCGCTCCGCCAATCCGGAACGGCCCGCCAAAGGCCCCGGCCAGCGCCGCCACAGCGGGCCGATCGGGCAAGACCCCGCCCGCCCCGGGCCGAATGGCCGCCTCTCCCGCCGCATCGAACAGCCGCGCCGCAGGGTGCACCCGGAACCCGTCTTTCACGCTGGCGCAGACATCCCTGCCAAAGGCGCGGCCCTCTTCCGGCGATCCGGTCTCAGCCGACAAGTCCGGCCATCCGGCGTAGGGCAAGAAGATACCCCTCGGTGCCAAAGCCCGCGATCACCCCCTCGGCCCGGGTCGAGACATGGGAATGGTGCCGGAACGCCTCGCGCTTGTGGATGTTCGAGATGTGCACCTCCAGCACCGGGCCGTCAAAGGCGTTCAGCGCATCCAGAATGGCAATCGAGGTGTGGGAATAGGCGCCGGGATTGATGAGGATGCCCGCCGCCGCCTCGCGCGCCTCCTGGATCCAGTCCACCAGCTGGCCCTCATGGTTCGACTGCCGGCAGTCCAGGCTGACCCCCAGCTCAGCCGCCAGGCGGAACAGCGACGCCTCCACATCGGCCAGCGTTTCGCGGCCATAGATGTCAGGCTGGCGCAGGCCCAAAAGGTTCAGGTTCGGGCCATTCAGAACGAAGATCGGCTTTGCCACGGGCAGGCTCCTTTGGAACTCGCCCCGACCTTAGACCATCCAGCCCGGCCCGCAAAGCCCCACCCAGCCGACGAGAAGCGCGCAGCGCGCCAGAGGAGGCGGCAGAAAAAAAACGCCCCCCGAACCAGCGGGGGGCGCAAGAGAGGTCGCAAACCCTGGGGGGAAACCTTCGGCAGGGAGACTATCGAAGGCCAGGGGCATCTGCCCTCAGGCGACCTTTTCCAGCGCGACCTGCGACGGGATCAACCAATGACCGTTTCGCCTTGGCGATAACAAGCTAGGCTAGTCTTTGCAAGGGTGACCTTGCGGT
>JALQYS010000111.1 GCA_023254015.1 Paracoccaceae bacterium | reverse complement strand
CAAGGGGGTCGGCGGCCGCACGGTGCGCGTGCTGGCGTGGTATGAGAACGAATGGGGCTTCTCCTGCCGTATGGCCGATGTTGCGGCGGCGATGGGGCGGCTTCTGGGCTGAGCCGGAGGCGTCTTGACAGACCGCATTGCGTTCCTTCTGGCCGGGGTGGTTGCCCTGGCCATTCTGGCCGACCTGTCCTTGAATGGCGGGTCGGCCCTGTTGTTTCTGGCCCGCAAACTGGTTGACCTGATCGATCTGGTCTCGATCTGGCGCTAGGCCGGCGCGCGGCGGCCGCGGCCGGCGACTGGCAATTGCCTCAAAACTGACTCAACCTGCCATTGCAGGCTTGAACTTTTGCCAAAACCCGCGATGTTAGCGCTAACCTACATCGGGTCACCGCAAGCAGAAGGAAACGCCATGTCCGTCAAGGTTGCCATCAACGGCTTCGGCCGCATCGGCCGCAACATTCTGCGCGCCATCATCGAATCCGGCCGCACCGACCTGCACGTGGTTGCGATCAATGACCTTGGCCCGGTCGAGACCAACGCCCACCTCTTGCGCTTTGACAGCGTGCATGGCCGCTTTCCGGCCACCGTCACCACCGGAGAGGACTGGATCGACGTTGGCCGTGGCCCAATGCGGGTGACCGCGCTGAAGAACCCCGCCGACCTGCCCTGGGGCGATGTTGATATCGTGCTTGAATGCACCGGCATCTTCATCACCAGGGAAAAATGCCTGCCGCATCTGGAGAACGGCGCGAAACGCGTGCTGATCTCGGCCCCCGGCGAAGGCGCGGACAAGACGATTGTCTATGGCGTCAACCATCACCTGCTGACCGCCGATGACCTGATCGTGTCCAATGCCTCTTGCACCACCAACTGCCTGTCGCCGGTGGCCAAGGTGCTGAACGACGCCATTGGCATCGAACGGGGCATGATGACCACTGTGCACAGCTATACCGGCGACCAGCCGACGCTGGACACGATGCACAAGGATCTTTACCGCGCCCGCGCCGCCGCCCTTTCGATGATCCCCACCTCCACCGGCGCGGCCCGCACCGTGGGCAAGGTGCTGCCCGAGCTTGCCGGCAAGCTGGATGGATACGCCATGCGCGTGCCGACGCCGAATGTCTCGGTGGTGGATTTCAAGTTCATCGCCAGCCGCGCCACCACGGCGGAAGCGATCAACGAGGCCATCCGCACCGCCGCCCATGGTCCACTGAAAGGGATTCTGGGCTATACCGAGTGGAAGAACGTTTCATGCGATTTCAACCATGATCCGCATTCGTCGATCCTGCATATGGACCAGACCAAGGTGATGGACGGCACTTTCTGCTCGGTTCTGGCCTGGTATGACAATGAATGGGGTTTTTCAAACCGCATGGCTGATACGGCTGTCGCGATGGGCAAACTGCTCTGACATCGCGGAATTTCGGGAAAAGGGCGCCTTCGGGCGCCCTTTGTCATGCGTGGGGCGCATGGCGGCACGGCCCTGGCGTGGGTTGTTATCGCTAACAGTCTCCCCCATATGCTGCAGATGCGAAGAGGGGGCTGCCATCCGGGCTGCCCGGTCGCAAGACGAAAGGAAAGTTCATGAAAACGATCATCGCCCGTATCCGCGAAGCGGCCGCGAAACAGGCCGATTACGCCCGCATCCGCGACGAGATCGCCTCGCTCTCCCGCGCCGAGGCGCTGGATCTGGGCATCTGCCCCGGCGATGCCGACCGCATCGCACGGACCGCTGTCTGGGGCTGATGGCCCGCACAGCCTGCTGGATGGGGCCCCTCGGGGCCCTTTTTCATGCCAGGAAGCGTTCGACCAGCGCCGGCAGATCGTCGAAATGATCCAAAAGGGCCTCGGGCGTCAGCCGCTCGATCGCCCGGCCCTCGGGGCCAAACGTGACAAGGGCCACCGGCACGCCCACGGCCAGCCCGGTCTTGCGGTCGGTCTCGGTGTCACCGATCAGCATCGACCGTTCAACCCGCCCACCGGCCCGTGTCACCGCCGCGACATAGGGCGCGGGGTCGGGTTTGCGCGTGGGCAGCGTATCGGCACCGATCAGCGCATCGAACAGCCGGGCCACTCCCAAGCGGCGGATGAGCTCTACCGCCAGCCCCTCGGGCTTGTTGGTGCAGATCGTGGTGGCAAATCCTGCCGCCCGCAGCGCCTCCACCGCCGCAACCGCGCCGGGATAAAGCCGCGTGTGGGTGTCGATCCCCTCGGCATAGGCGGCCAGAAGCCGCGGGTATTGGCGCGCGATCTCTTCCTCGGTCACGGCAAGGCCCAGCCGCTCATACCCCGCGCGCAGCATCGCCCGCCCACCGTGAAAGGCCGTCAGCCGGTCACGCCCGTCCAGCACCGCGCCATGGCCCTCGGCCAGAAAGCAGGCATTGGCCGCCGCCAGAAGGTCATCGCTGGTATCCGCCAGAGTTCCGTCAAGGTCAAAGACCACAGTGCGCATATTGTAACCTTCCGTGAGCCGGGCCGGGCTTGCAGGCCCCGCGTTCCGAGGTAAAACGGGCAGCATAAGAAAGAAAGGGGCAGTATGCCGGTTTCATTGATCGTTCTGGCCGCGGGCATGGGCACGCGGATGAATTCCGACCTGCCGAAGGTGCTGCACAAGGTGGCCGCCGCGCCCTTGCTGCACCACGCCCTGCAAGCCGGCGCCAGCCTTTCGCCCGACAAGGTGGTGGTGGTCACCGGCCACGGCGCCGAGGAGGTCGCGCGCGCCGCGCGCGACTACGACGAGGCCATCGAAACCGTGCTGCAAGAGCCGCAGCTTGGCACGGCCCATGCAGTCGCGCAGGCCGCACCGCTCTTGGCCGACGCCCCCGGCGAGGCCATCGTTCTTTATGGCGACACCCCCTTCATCCGCCCCGAGACCCTTCAGGCCATGCTGGAGGCCCGCGCCCGGCATGGCGTGGTGGTCTTGGGCTTTCACGCGCAAGACCCTGGCCGCTATGGCAGGCTCCTGACCGCCGGCGATGAGCTGCGTGCCATCCGTGAGTTCAAGGACGCGACGGATGAAGAACGCGCCATAACCCTTTGCAATTCCGGCGTGATCTGCGCTGAAACCAGAACCCTTTTCTCCCTCGTCGCCGAGGTGGGCAATGACAATGCCAGCGGGGAATACTATCTGACCGACATAGTCGAGCTGGCGCGCAAGCGTGGCCTTTCTGCGGGCGTCGTGATCTGCGACGAGACCGAGACGATGGGCATCAACACCCGGGCCGAACTCGCCCAGGCCGAAGCCGCCTTTCAGGCCCGCGCCCGCGCCGAGGCCTTGGACAATGGCGTGACCCTGACCGCGCCCGAAACCGTGTTCTTCGCGCTGGACACGGTGATCGGCCGCGATGCCATCATCGGGCCGAATGTGTTGTTCGGGCCGGGCGTCACCATCGAATCCGGGGCCGAGATCAAGGGCTTTTGCCACCTTGAAGGCTGCCATGTCTCGCGCGGGGCCGATGTGGGCCCCTTTGCCCGCCTGCGGCCCGGGGCTGAACTGGCCGAGGATGTGCATGTCGGCAATTTCGTGGAAATCAAGAACGCCATTCTGGACGAAGGCGTCAAGGTGGGCCACCTAACCTATATCGGCGATGCCGATGTGGGGGAATTTACCAACATCGGCGCGGGCACCGTGACCTGCAACTACGACGGGGTGATGAAGCACCGCACCCGCATCGGCAAACGCGCCTTCATCGGCTCGGACACCATGCTGGTGGCGCCGGTGACGGTGGGGGATGGGGCGATGACCGGCTCGGGGTCGGTCATCACCGAGGATGTCCCGGCCGAGGCGGTGGCGCTTGGCCGCGCCAAGCAGGTGAACAAGCCCGGTCTTGCCGCCAAGCTTTTTGAACGGCTGCGCGCAATCAAAGCGGCGAAAGGAAAAGCGTGATGTGTGGAATCGTCGGGGTTTTGGGCAAACACGAAGTCGCCCCCTTGCTGGTCGAGGCACTGAAGCGGCTGGAATATCGCGGCTATGACAGCGCCGGCATCGCCACCATCAACGACGGCAAGCTTGACCGCCGCCGCGCCGTGGGAAAACTGGTGCATCTGTCGGATCTTCTGGTGCACCATCCCCTGCCCGGCAAGACAGGCATTGGCCACACCCGTTGGGCCACCCATGGCGCGGCGACCACGCTGAACGCCCATCCGCATCTGTCGGGCCGCGTGGCGGTGGTGCACAACGGCATCATCGAGAACTTCCGCGAACTGCGGGGCGAATTGACCGCCAGCGGCGCCGTCTTTGAATCCGAGACCGACACCGAAACCGTCAGCCACCTCTTGCGCCACCATCT
>JALQYS010000088.1 GCA_023254015.1 Paracoccaceae bacterium | reverse complement strand
ACCGGACAGGCCGCGACTGGCGCCCCGATCATCGTCGGTGGCATCTTCTCAAACGGCGCGCCGGGCGACTGGTCGTCGTCGACCGATGCCGCGGCGGCCTATTTCGCCTGCGTGAACGCCAATGGCGGCATAAACGGGCGGCCCATCGAATACCACGTCGAGGATGACCAGTGGAACCCCGAGACAGCCGCCGCCGCCGCCGCCAAACTGGTGAACGACAAGAAGGCCGTCGCCATGGTGGGCAACGGGTCTTTCACCGAAATGGCGGTGAACGCGCAGACCTATGTCGATCAGGGCATCATGGCCATGGCCAGCGCCTGCGCGATTTCCGAATGCTTTGAGACCCCGAACCTTGTTTCCACCAACCAAGGCCCGCTGGCCTCCAACCTTGGTGCCGTGCAGTATGTGCAAGAAGAGCTTGGGGCCAAGAACGTCGCCTGTATCGGCTTCAACATTCCCAATAATGGCGTCTGGGCCTGTCAGGCGGTCATCGACTATATGACCGCCAAGGGCGGCACCGGCACGATGGCGCTGATCAATCCGGGCGCGCCGGACGTCAACTCGGCCTTGCTGGAGGCCGTGGCATCAGGGGCGGACACCATCCTTTTGAACCTGCCCGCCGGTCTGGCGCTGGCGGTTCTGAAGGCAGCGCAGGAACAAGACTTGCGCGACAGCTATATCTGGGCGGCCCCGACCCCGCTTTACGACCTCTCGGTGCCGGATGCCGTGGGCGAATACTGGCATGGCAAGATTTTCGTGAATGCCGAGCTCGCACCGATCAACCAAGGCGGTCCGGACAGCCAGAACTGGCTTGCCGTCATGGACGCCTTCGGCAAGGCCGAGGATCCGCGCGACAGCTTCAGCCAGGCGGGCTATCTTTCGGCGCAGTTCTTCATCAAGGCGATGCTGGAAATGGACCCGGCCCAACTGGATGACCGTGCCGCCGTCACCGCCGCGATCAAGGGGATCAAGGGCTATACCTCGGATCTGATGTGCGGCCCCTATTATGTAGGCGACGCCGAATTCCACCAGCCGAACCACGCGGGTCAGATGGTCAAGGTCGTGGCCGGCGGGTTCGAAGTGGTGCGCGGCTGCTATGAATACGACAGCGCCTATTTCGACCGCCACAAGGCGATTGAAAAGGAACTGGGGCTGAACTGACCCCTTCCCTTGCCCCGGCCCGCAGCAAGGGCCGGGGTTTCGCAGCGAAACGAGGCAGGCATGACGCGCGGCTCATGGGTGAACTGGGGGGTCTATGCCGCCCTGATGGCGGGTATCTGGCTGGCCCTTGCGGGCGGCATGCCCTTCAAGGTGACGGGGATGTTCCTGGCCTCGGGCCTTGCCATCGGCTCGCTTTATGCCCTTGGCGGGATTGGCATGGTGGTGCTTTACCGGGCCTCGGGCGTGCTCAATTTCTCGGCAGGGGCCGCGGGGGCAGCGGGCGCCATGACGGCGTGGCAACTGGTCCAGTGGGGGCTTTGGCCGCCCTTGGCCTGGGTAGGCTGCATCGCGGTCGCGCTGGCGCTGACTTTGGCCTACGGCCGCTACCTCGCGCCCCTTCTGGCCTGGCGCGAAACCGTGGTGAAGGCTGTCGCCACGCTGGGCTTTGCCCTTATCATACTTGGCCTTGTCTCTTTCATCTGGATCGACGATCCGCGCAGCCTTGAGTTGCCAACAGACCAGATCGGCATCGTGCTGTTCGGCCTGCGCGTCACCGCGACGCGCCTGATGGCCTTTGCCGCCGCCATCGCCATCGTCATCGGCATCTGGGCCTTCCTTGGCCGCACCGAGATTGGCCTGCAGATGCGCGCCGTGGCCAATGCGCGCGACCTCTCGGCGCTTTTGGGGATTCCGATCCGCCGGGTGGAAACCATCGCCTGGGGCATCTCGGGTCTCTTGGCCGGGTTCACCGGCCTCATGTTCGCCAACCTGATCCGGCTGGAGCCTGTGGTCATCACCTTCATGGTCATCCCCTCAATCGCCGCCGCCCTGGCGGGCAGGCTGAACAGCCTGTCGCTGGTGCTGGTGGGCGGGCTGTCGATGGGGGTGATCGAAAGCCTTCTGACCCTCTCGCCCGTGCTGAAGGGCGTGCGCCCCATCGCCCCCTTCGTCATCGCCGCCCTTGTCCTTCTGTGGTCCCAGCGCGGCACGAGACTCACCTTCGGAGGGCGCGACTGATGGACCGTTCGCTTTTCCGCCTGACCCCGTCCGGTAGCACGGGCCTGATCTTTGCAGCCCTGTGCTTTGCCTTTCTGCCGATGCTGGCCGGCTCATACTGGCTGTCGGTCCTGACCTCGGCCGTCATCTTTGCCATGGCGACTTCCGGCGTTGCCTTCATGTATGCCCGGCTTGGCATGGTCAGCCTAACGCAGGTCGGCCTGATGGGGATCGGTGGCTGGGTCACCCTTCGGCTGAACTATCTGTGGGACATGCCGTTTGAGGTGAACATGGTGCTGGCAGCCCTTGTCACCATGATTTGCGGCTGGATTCTGGCGCTGCCCGCCTTGCGGATGCGCGGGCTTTATCTGGCGCTGGTCACCTTGATGGCAGCGGGTGGGTTGGAAATCCTGTTCGCCACCTATCAGTTCCCGAATGGCGGCGAAGGGTTCTGGGGCGTCAAGGTCGGTTCGGCAGAACCCTTTCGCCGCCCGTTTCTGGCCCAATCGCCAGAGGCCTACCTGCGCTATTGCATCGCGGTCGCCACGCTGGGCTTTCTCTTCATCGAAGGCCACCGCCGCCTGTTTCCCGGCCGCGCTTGGGCGTTGATCCGGCGCTCCGAGGCCGCGGCCATGGCCGCAGGGGTCAATGTCACGCTGTATAAAACTTGGGCCTTTGGCATTGCAGGCGCGATTGCCGGGGCGTCGGGGGCGCTCTTGGCCGGGTCGCTTGGGCTTTTGGATGATGGCACCTTCCGGTCATCCGAATCCATCATGCTCTTCGCGCTTGCGGTGGTTGGGGGCGCACGGTTCTGGTTGGGCGCGGTGATCGCGGCATTTCTGTTTCGCATCCTGCCGGGGCTGTTGAACACCTGGGGGGTCGATACCGATCTGGCCTTTGTGATCTTCGGCGCAGGATTGTTGCACGCGCTGATCACCGCGCCAAATGGCATCGCCGGGCAGGTCCATGACCTGATCGCCAAATTGCGGGGGGCCAAACCATGATCGACATCAGCGCCGTCACGGTCCGCTTTGGCGGGTTG
>JALQYS010000027.1 GCA_023254015.1 Paracoccaceae bacterium | reverse complement strand
GGAATTCAGTTGCAGCAACGTCCATCGCAAGTGCGATTTCCTTACCTGGCTTAAATCCTGCAGATTCGATCGCTTCGAGGATCAAATCAAGTGCTGCACGGTTGCTTTCGAGGTTAGGAGCAAAGCCACCTTCATCGCCTCGGTTTCATAGGCGTTCAGGCGGCAACCAAGGGTGGAAAACACCGGCGGGCGAAAGTTCGGCAGGGTCATGCGTGGGCCGCCAGGAATTCGGGGGGCAAGGTGCCGTCAAAGACATGGGCCACCGGGCCAGTCATCCAGACCCCATCTTCGCGCCAGTCGATCTCGAGCACGCCGCCGTCCAGGTCCAGAATCACCTTGCGGCCGGTCAGACCGCGCAGGTGGGCCGCCACCGCCGTTGCACAGGCGCCCGAGCCACAGGCCAGCGTGATGCCCGCGCCCCGCTCCCACACCCGCATCCTCAGACGGTCGGGGCCGGTCAGGCTGGCGAATTCGACATTGGTGCGCTGCGGGAACAGCGGGGCGTGTTCATAGCCGGGGCCGACCGCGGGCAGATCAACCGCTTCGGCATCCTCGACAAACATGATGCAATGCGGATTGCCCATGCCAACCGCCACCGGATCGCCGGCCAGGGGCAGATGCAGCGTATCCACGGCTTGCGCCAGCGGCACCGAGGCCCAATCCAGCTGCGGTTCGCCCATGTTTACCGAAACCCGGCCATCGGCCAGCCGAACCGCCGACAGCGCCCCCCGCGCGGTGACAAGGCTGACCCGGTCTTGCCCAAGCTTGCGCATCATGTAATCGGACACGCAGCGGGTGGCGTTGCCGCAAGCGCCGGCGCGGCTGCCGTCGTTGTTCCAGAAATCCAGCGCGAAATCTGCCTGATCCGAATCCCGGATTTCGGCCAGCTGGTCAAAGCCGACACCACGGTTGCGATCGCCCAACGCGCGCGCCAAAGCGGGCGTCACCACGGGCGTCGGACGGCCGCACGAGTCGATCACCACAAAGTCATTGCCCGCCCCATGCATCTTCATGAAGCCAAGCCCGGAAGGAAGTCTGGTCTGGGTCATGGGGCGCATATACGCCTGCTGAAAGGATTTTGCCAGCCGCCGTCACTTTTTGCCTTGACCCCACCGCGCCGTCCGCCTAATCAGCGCCTCGTGATGTGGGCCGGTAGCTCAGTTGGTAGAGCAGCTGACTTTTAATCAGCGGGTCACAGGTTCGAATCCTGTCCGGCTCACCACCTCACTCCCAAAAATCGGGACGCGAAACCACCCCCTGGGGGTGGTGTTGGCGTTTTGGGTTTTGATGGGCGCGCCGTCAGCGGATCGGCGCGCGCGGTGTGATGGGCAGGGGCCTGCGGCCTTGATCGGTCAGCAGAAAGACATCCCGCCCTTCGATCACCACTGCCGAAAGAGGCCCGCCATAGGCAGCGCCCGAATCAAGGTTCACCCGGTTGCCGTAATGCGTGACCTGCGCGATGTGGGTGTGGCCGTGCACGATCAATGAGCCGTGGTCACGGCGATCTTCAAGAAAGCCGTCGCGAATCCAGCACAGGTCATCTTCGGTTTGCAGGTCCAGCGGCACGCCGGGGCGGATGCCGGCATGGGCAAAGAACACCTCACCACGGGCAAAGCTGGTAGGTAGGCTTTCGATAAAGTCCCGATGCGCCTGCGGCACGGCAGCGACAGCCTCGGCGTGAACGGGGGCAAGCGGGCGGTCGGCCGGGTTTTTCACCCCGTAATTTGCAAGCGTTACCGCCCCACCGATGCGCGGATGTAGATAGCTGGCATCCGCCCGCAAGCGTGGATCATGCCAATGCAGGTCACGCAGAAAGCCTGCGAACATGCGGTCATGGTTGCCCAGAAGTGTGACCCAATCCTCGCCACGGGCCTGGCCCCGCATCAGGAAATCAATCACGCCGGGACTGTCGGGGCCACGGTCCACAAGGTCTCCGATGTGGACGATGGGGGCGGGGCCGTGAAGGGCCTGATCGTCGGCAATGCGGGCGTGCGCGGCCTTGAGAAGCGCGAGCTGGCCGTGGATGTCGCCGATGGCGTAGGTTCTCATGCCGGGTTCCTGAATCAGAGGACCGGGGGCCAGCCCCCGGACCCCCGGAGTATTTCCTGCCAAGAGGAAAGGGCAAGTACCCTTAGACTTCGAATTGCAGGGCCTTGACCTGGCTGAACATGCCGGTCGATTCCAGCGTCTCGACCACCTTCGGATCGATCGGCTGATCAAGGTAGAGGATGGCAATGGCATCCTGCCCCACACCCGACCGGCCAAGGGTAAAGTTGGCGATGTTGACGCCGTTCTTGCCCATGGTCATCCCCAGAAGGCCGATGATGCCCGGCACGTCTTCGTTGGTGGTATAGAGCATGTGGGCGCCGATTTCGGCGTCGATGTTGATGCCCTTGATCTGGATGAAGCGCGGCTTGCCATCCGAGAAGCAGGTGCCCGCGACCGAACGCTCACGCTTGTCGGTGACCATGGTGACCTTGATATAGGCATCAAAGGTGCCGGTCTTTTCCTGCCGGGTGGTGGAAATCTGGATGCCCTTGTCCTTGGCCACGACGGGCGCAGAGACCAGGTTCACGTCCGGATTGTGCGCCTTCAGCACGCCGGCGATGACCGACTGGTTCAGCGCGGCAAGGTTCATGCCGGCGACCGTGCCGTCATAAAGGATGTTGATGGCCTTGATCGGCTCATCCGTCATCTGGCCGATGAAGGCACCCAGGTGGGCGGCGAGTTTGATCCAGGGGCCCATGACGGCGGCCTCTTCGGCGGTGACGTTGGGCATGTTCAGCGCGTTCTGGACCGCCCCGGTCAGGAGGTAATCCGACATCTGCTCGGCCACTTGCAGCGCCACGTTTTCCTGCGCCTCGGTGGTGGAGGCACCCAGGTGCGGGGTGCAGACGACGTTCGGATGACCAAAGAGCGGGTTTTCGGTGGCAGGTTCCACCTCGAACACGTCAAGGGCAGCTCCGGCGACATGGCCGCTGTCCAGCGCCTCCTTCAGCGCCGCCTCGTCAATCAGCCCGCCGCGGGCGCAGTTGATGATCCGAACGCCCTTTTTCGTCTTGGCCAGATTCTCGCGGCCAAGGATGTTGCGGGTCTTGTCGGTCAGCGGCACATGCAGCGTGATGAAATCGGCGCGATGGAGGAGGTCATCGAGTTCGACCTTGGTCACGCCCAGCGCCTTGGCGCGTTCTTCCGACAGGAAGGGATCATAGGCGATGACCTTCATCTTCAGCCCCACCGCGCGGTCACAGACGATGCCGCCGATGTTGCCCGCGCCGATCACGCCGAGGGTCTTGTTGAACAGCTCCACCCCCATAAAGCGCGACTTTTCCCACTTGCCGGCATGGGTGGAGGCGTTGGCCTCGGGCAGTTGGCGGGCGATGGCGAACATCATCGCGATGGCATGTTCGGCCGTGGTGACCGAGTTGCCGAAAGGCGTGTTCATCACGATCACGCCCTTTTTCGACGCGGCCGGAATGTCGACGTTATCCACGCCAATCCCGGCGCGGCCGACCACTTTCAGATTGGTGGCATTGGCCAGAAGCTTGTCGGTCACCTTGGTGGCCGAGGTGGAGGCAAACCTGCACCTGGCCGACGTGCTGGCGGCGGCGCGTCCCGACGTGGTGCTGATCGACAGCGATGCACCATCGCGCGACATGCTGGAGCAGGTGTGTGTGATGGGCGCGCAGAGCGAGCGGCCGGTGGTGATGTTCACCGACGACGGCAGTCGCGACACCATCCGCGCCGCGCTCAGCGCCGGCGTGGCGGCCTATGTGGTCGGTGAGGTGGA
>JALQYS010000006.1 GCA_023254015.1 Paracoccaceae bacterium | reverse complement strand
CCTGCACCAAGAAGTCAGGAACCCCGATAAGTCGAATAGCTCCAAGGGCTGACCAGCAACGGAACGTGGTAATGCTGACTGGGGTCGGCCACGCCGAAGTCCAAATGCACCGATGCCGCAACCGGCAAGCTGGCCGAAATCTATATCGACCCCAAGACCGGGGCTGTCACGCAGGTCAAGACCGATGAGTGATCTTTCGCCCCCCGGGGCGAAGCCCGGCCTGTCCCCCCTGGGGCAGGCCGAAGCGCCCCAGCCGAATTGGGACCCCTTGCTGCGGCTGACCCACTGGGGCATCGCGGTGGTGGTTCTGGCCAATTACGCCTTCACCAAGCCGGGCGGATCGATCCACATCGCCATGGGCTGGGCGGGGCTTGGTCTTCTGGCGTTGCGGCTCTTGTGGGGCTTTGTCGGCCCGCGTGAGGCGCGCTTTGCCAGCTTTGCGCCCAATCCCCTTGCCGCGCTGCGGCATCTGGCCGGGCTTGCGCAGGGCCGCGCCCCGCATTACCCGTCGCACAATCCGGCCGGGGCGATGATGGCCTATGCGCTTTGGGCCTGCCTTGCGGTGCTGATCGGCACGGGTCTGGCCATGAGCGGCACATCCCCCATGCAGCAGGCCCGGCTTGAGGCGGCAGTGGCCGCTGGCGATTGGTCGGCGGTTGTGCAAGAAGACGGAGAGGATGACGAGTCTGGCACGGGCGAGGTTCTGCAAGAGGTGCATGAGGTGGCCGCCAATCTGATCCTGGTTCTGGCCCTGCTGCATGTCGCGGGGGTTGTGGTGGAATCCCGGGTCATGGGGCGCAATCTGGTGCGGCCCATGCTGGTTGCCGCGCGGAAACGGCGGTGAGTGGTTTGCTGGGGGGGCTGATGGCCGGGCGGGGCCGCTCGGTCTTTCTGGCGGTGTTCCTTTTGGTGCAGACGCTGGCGGTGGTGTTTTTCGTCGGCGACGTGCTCCTTGACGTGATGCAGAACGACCTTGGACCGCATCTCTATTTCGAGGTTCTGGTATCGCTTGCGCTGGCGATGAGCGTTGGCCTTGGCGCCGTGGCCCTGCGTCAGACACTGGAAGAACTGGAGGCGCAGGATCAGGCGCTGGCCTCGGCGCGCGGCGCCCTGGGCGATGTGATCGCGGCGCAGTTCACCGCCTGGGGCCTGACGCCCGCCGAGCGCGACGTGGCCTTTCTGGCCCTGAAAGGCCTGGACGTGGCCGAGATCGCCGAGCTGCGCGGGCGCGCCTCGGGCACGGTGCGGGCACAGCTGACGCGCATCTATGCCAAGGCGGGTGTGTCAGGCCGGGCGCAGTTCGCCGCCTGGTTCGTCGAGGATCTCTTGGGCGAGGGGCTGGAGCCGCCGCGCGAAGGGTAACGCTTGTCCCCCAACGCCGCAGGCGTGACGCTTGCCCAACCGCCGCCTTCCCGCTAGGAACAGCCAAACCCATTGATGAGGCCGCCCATGCGTCTGTCGCGCTACTTCCTGCCCGTTCTGAAAGAAAACCCCGCCGAGGCGCAGATCGTCTCGCACCGCTACATGCTGCGGGCGGGCATGATCAAGCAGCAGGCGGCGGGCATCTATTCCTGGCTGCCGCTGGGGTACCGCGTGCTCAAGCGCATCGAAGAGATCGTCCATCAGGAGCAGATCCGCGCCGGTCACATTCCGCTGTTGATGCCGACGCTGCAACCGGCGGACCTGTGGCGCGAGTCGGGGCGCTATGACGACTACGGCCAGGAGATGCTGCGCATCACCGACCGGCAAAAGCGCGAGATGCTTTATGGCCCGACGAATGAGGAGATGATCACCGACATCTTCCGCAGCCATGTGAACAGCTACAAGGACCTGCCGCTGACGCTGTACCACATCCAGTGGAAATTCCGCGACGAGATGCGCCCGCGCTTTGGCGTGATGCGCGGCCGCGAATTCCTGATGAAGGACGGCTATAACTTTGACATCGACAAGGACGCCGCGCTGCACGCCTACAACCGCCACATGGTCAGCTATCTGCGCACCTACGAACGCATGGGCCTGACCGCGATCCCGATGCGCGCGGCCTCGGGCCCGATCGGCGGCGACAACACCCATGAATTCCTGGTGCTGGCGCAGACCGGGGAATCGGAAGTGTTCTATGATGACCGCGTTACCGGCCTGAAGCTTGGGCAGCGCGACATCGACTATGACAACCGCGATCAGGTGGCGGATGTCTGCAAGGAGTTCACCACCCTTTACGCCCGCACCGACGAGACCCATGACGAGGCGGTGTTCAACGCCGTGCCCGAGGCGCACCGCAAGGTGGGCCGGGGCATCGAGGTGGGGCAGATCTTCTATTTCGGCACCAAGTATTCGGAATCGATGGGCGCGCTGGTCACCAATGACAAGGGTGAGAAGGTTCCGGTCGAGATGGGCAGCCACGGCATAGGCGTGAGCCGCCTTCTGGGCGCGATCATCGAGGCCAGCCACGACGACAAGGGCATCATCTGGCCCGAGGGCGTCACCCCCTTCCCGGTGGGGATCGTCAACCTGAAACAGGGCGATGGCGCGGCGGATGCCGCCTGCGAAGGGCTTTACAAGGCGCTGGCCGCCAAGGGGCTCGAGGCGCTGTATGATGACCGCGACGAACGGGCAGGGGCGAAGTTCGCCACGATGGACCTGATCGGCCTGCCCTGGCGCATCACCGTCGGCCCGCGCGGGCTGGCCAATGGCGTGGTGGAGCTGACCAGCCGCCGCACGGGCGAAAGCGAAGAAATGTCGCCCGAGGCGGCGGTGGACCGCATCGCCCAGATCTACGCCGGGCGCTGAGACACCCTCCTCGGGGGCTGCGCCGCCTCGTCGGGGGGCGCGGCCGATGAGTGCCTGAAAGGCTCGAAGAGGCGGCGGGTTTCCTCCTGCCGCCTTGACCATTTCGGCCCAAAGCCCCACTCTGCCCCAAAACAACAAAGAGCAGCGCCCTTGGCCCAGACCGCCCCGTTTTCCCGTTTCGAATTCATGATTGCCTGGCGCTATCTGCGTGCCAAACGGGCCGAGGGGGGCGTGTCGGTAATGACATGGATCAGCCTCATCGGCATCACGCTGGCGGTCTTTGCGCTGATCGCGACCCTTGCGGTGCGGGCAGGCTTCCGCGCCGAATTCGTCGATACCATCCTGGGCGCGAATGCCCATGTCACCGTCTATTCGGCCGGTCATCCCACGGCGGATGGCCAGATGAGCAAGACCTTCGACGATTATGATGCCGTCGCCGGGCGTCTTTCCGCGATCCCCGGCGTTACCCGCGCCGCGCCTCTGGTCAAGGGGCAGGTCATGGTGACCTCGGCGCAGGGGCCGGCCCTGGGGGCCGAGGTGTATGGCATCCGTCTCGCCGATCTGAAAACCATCCCGCGGGTCGGGCTTGGGTCCGATTCCTATGGCGATCTTGACGATTTCGACCGCGGCATCGCCATCGGGTCAGGGATCGCGCGCGAGCTTGGCGTGACGGTGGGCGACCGCATCCGCCTTGTCGCGCCCTCGGGCGTGAAAACCGCCTTCGGCACCAGCCCGCGCGTCAATGCCTATGAGGTGGTCTATGTCTTTACCGCCGGGCGCTGGGATATCGACCGGACGCGCATCTACATGCCCTTTGCCGAGGCGCAGTCCTATTTCAACCGCGAGGGGGTGGCCGATGAATTCGAGGTCATGGTGAAAGACCCCGAGAACATC
>JALQYS010000573.1 GCA_023254015.1 Paracoccaceae bacterium | reverse complement strand
GATGAACCACTCTCGGCGCTCGACAAAAAAATGCGCGAGCAGATGCAGGTTGAGTTGATCAAGTTGCAACGTCAGGTTGGGATCACCTTCGTGCTTGTGACACATGATCAGGAAGAAGCCTTGGTCATGTCAGACCGCATCGCTGTGATGTTCGAAGGCGAGATCGCGCAGCTGGCGGACCCGGAAACGCTGTATCGCCGCCCGACCTCGAAGAAGGTGGCCGATTTCATCGGCACGATGAACTTTGTGCCGGCAACCGTCCTGTCGGAAACCGCCGGGCAGATTGAGGTCGAGGCCAAGGGTCTGGGTCGCGTCACGCTGGATGCCGCCATTCAGCCACCGGCGCGTGGCGAAAGCCCGGTTGTGGGCTTGCGTCCCGAAACCCTGACCCTGCTTTACGACGATCAAAAGCCGATGGAGCGTGAAACCGAAGGTGTGATCGACGAGGTGATCTACTTTGGCGACATGACCTATTATGACGTCTACCTCGGCGGCACCGATGTGGAGGTGCGGCTTTCGATGCGCAACGTGCCCGGCCGCCCGGTGCTGGAGGTTGGCACCAAGGTGCGCGTGGCCTGGTCGCCCTCGGCGCTGGTGCTGTTCCGCTGATGTTTGACAAGATCAACAGCGGGCGCTGGCTGACGGCCGAACGTCTGGCCAGCCTGCCGCCCGCGCTGATCTTTCACGCCCGCCCGAAACTGGCGACCTCGCTGTCGGAGGGGCGGTTCAAGTTCCTGTCGGCGCTGGCCGCCCATGCCAGGGCGCAGGGGCTGGAGCTGCACCTGACGCATTTCTCGCGCGAGGGGCAGCGTCTGGCGATGGACGATGACCTGCATTTCCACATCCTGCTGGATGACATGCCAGGCTATGCGCTGAACTGCATGTATTGCGTGCCGTCCTATTTCCGCGGCTTCTGGTTCTTTGACGAGGTCGGCACGCGCAACAATTCCACCCAGCGGATCGAGACATTCCGCCCCGAAATGGTGGACGAAGGCCAGGCCCGCGCCTTTTTCCGGCGACTGCACCGGCGGCACATCGACCAGAACCGCTCGCGCCTGCCGCAGCCGCCCACCGGACAAGCGTTGGAGCCGGGGGCGCTGTGCCTCTTTGTTCAGGGCTTCAACGACCAGCCCTATCACCGGCATTACATGTCGGCCCCCGAATTCATCGAGGCCGCCATCGCCGCCAAGGGCGCGCGGCGCCTTTATATCAAGGCCCATCCGGCGCAAAAACCCGAAGAGCTGGCCGTCGTGCAGGGCTATCACGACCCGGCCAACGGGGTAGAGGTGATCGACGCCTCGATCCATGACATGCTGCCGATCGCGCATTGCATCCTGACGCTGACCTCGGCCGTGGGGATCGAGGCCTTCATCCATCAAAAGCCGGTGGTTCTGGGGGGCCAGACCGATTTCTGGCAAAACGCCATCACCCTGACCGATCCGGCCAAGCTGGCCGAGGCCATCGACGCGGCCACCAGCCGCGACTGGCCCTATCAGCAGTTCCTTTACTGGTTCTTTCAGGACAAGCTGGTTGAGGACAGCGCCGACAGCCTGCCAGAGGCGCTGGCGCGGCTGCACCGCAAGGGCTGGCTTTGGGCCGATACGGGCCGGGGCTATTTCTGACCGTCTGGCGCCAGCAGGCCAAGGCCGCGCAGATAGATGCCGATCCCGGTTTCCAGGAGATCCTCGGGCGGGAAGGGCGACCGGTTGTGCCCGCGCATGAACAGTTCCACCACGCCATGGCTCATCGCCCAGACATGGGCGGAAAACATCGCCGCAGGCGGGCGGCGGCCTTCGGGCAGTTGGGCGGCCAGTCCCGCCGCCGCGCGCTCCTGCACCGCCTTGGCCCGCAGCGCCACCTCGGCCACCTGCGGATGGGCCGCCAGAGACAGGCCGCTTTCGAACATCGCCATGTAATGGCCCGGATATTTCCGGGCAAAGGCCAGATAGGCCCGACCTGTCGCCTCGAAGGCGGCAAGGGCGCTGGGTTGGCCGCCCGCATAGGCGAATTCCATCAGGGCGGCAAAGATGTCGAATCCCTGCCGCGCAACCTCGGCAATCAGATCCTCACGGCCGGCAAAATGGCGGTAAACGGCGGCGGGCGTCACATCGGCGGCCTTTGCGGCCTCGGACAGGGTAAAGCCGTTCGGCCCCTGCGCCGCGATCAGCGCCAGCGCCGCATCCACCAGCGCCTGGCGCAGGTTGCCATGGTGATAGCCCTTCTTCACCGCTGCCGCAGTCCCGGCCCGCCGCAGATCTGCGCGTCGATCCGGCCGATCCTGTCCGTGTCGCGGCCCTTGTAATCGACCGCGTGCAGCACCGACTGCACCGCCGCAATCCGCGCGCGCTTCTTGTCATCCGACAGGATCACCGTCCAGGGCGCATGCTTGAAATCGCTGCGCGCCAGCGTGTCGTCGATGACCTTGGTATAGGCATCCCATTTCGGCAGGCCGTCGATGTCGATCTGGCTGAGTTTCCACTGTTTCAGCGGATCCTGTTCGCGGTCAAGAAAACGGCGCAGCTGTTCGGCCTGACCGACATCCAGCCAGATCTTCAGCAGCGTGATGCCCTCATCGACCACCATCCGCTCGAATTCCGGCAGTTGGCGAAAGAATTTCTCGCGTTGTTCATCCGTACAAAAGCCGAAAACCGGCTCGATCATGGCGCGGTTGTACCACGACCGGTCAAAGATCGCCATTTCGCCCCGGGCGGGCAGCCAATCGACATAGCGCTGGAAATACCACTGCGCCGCCTCGCGCTCGGAAGGCTTGGACAGCGCCACCACATTGGCCACCCGCGGGTTCAGGTTTTCGCGCATCACGCCGATGGTGCCGCCCTTGCCCGCGGCATCGCGGCCTTCGAAGACCACGACCACCCGCTTTCCGCTGGCCTTCAGATCGGCCTGCATCTTCACCAGTTCGATCTGCAAGGCCGCCATCCGGGCCTCATAGTCCTTGCCCTTCATCTCCTCCGCGTAGGGATAATCCTTCCACAGGATATCGTCCTTGCCAGCCTTTTCGATGGCGCGACGCACCTTGTCTGGTGCGCCTTCGCGGAAATAGCGGCTGATCGCGCCGTCAAAGGGCAGATCGGTCATGAAACACCTATCTCGTTGATATCAAATGGGGTTCCTTGGTAAATTTCATTCAGCCAGTTGCCATACAAAAGATGGGCATGGCTGCGCCAACGGTTTTTCGGCGGGTTGGCCGGATTGTCGTCGGGATAATAATTCATCGGCACATTGATCGGCGTGCCCGAGGCAACGTCGCGGTCATATTCCTGCTTCAGCGTGTCGCTGTCATATTCAAAATGGTTGAAGATATAGAGCGCGCGATGGGCGGGATCTTCGACCAGACAGGGGCCAACCTCGTCCGAGCCAAGCAGCGTGCGCAGCCCCGGGGCGGCGTCGATTTCCGCTTGGCGCATTTCGGTCCAACGGCTGACGGGGATGACGAAATCATCGGAAAACCCGCGCAGGTAGGGCGATGTCGGGTTAAGGTTTTGATGGCGGAAACAGCCAAAGGCCTTGGCCTTCAGCATGTGTTTCTGCACGCCGTGGAAATGGTTGATCATCGCCATGCCACCCCAGCAGACGCCAAAGGTGGAAAACACATGCCCTTGCGTCCAATCCATCA
>JALQYS010000555.1 GCA_023254015.1 Paracoccaceae bacterium | reverse complement strand
TGACAAATGGCATTTCTTGACAAACACAAGGCTATCGAGACGCACGCCACGCTTCTTCTGGTGCTGTCGTTCCTCGTCGTGACCATCGGCGGTCTGGTTCAGATCGTCCCGCTGTTCTACCTCGAAAACACCATCGAACAGGTGGAAGGGGTTCGCCCCTACACCCCGCTCGAACTGGCTGGCCGCGACATCTATATCCGCGAGGGTTGCTATGTCTGCCACAGCCAGATGATCCGCCCGATGCGCGACGAGGTGGAGCGTTATGGCCACTACTCGCTGGCGGCGGAATCGATGTATGACCACCCGTTCCAATGGGGCTCCAAGCGCACCGGGCCGGACCTGGCCCGCGTCGGTGGCCGTTACTCGGACAGCTGGCACGTCGATCACCTGACGGACCCGCAATCCGTGGTGCCGGAATCGGTGATGCCGAAGTATGGCTTCATCGCCAACAACGTGATCGACGGCAAATACATCGCCGACATCATGGGCACCCACCGTCTGGTTGGCGTTCCCTACAGCGACGAGCAGATCGCCGAGGCGCAGGCCGACTTTGCGGCCCAGGCCGATCCGAATGCCGACACGGCGGGCCTTCTGGCGCGCTATGGCGACAAGGTGACCGTCTCGAACTTTGACGGCACGCCGGAACTGACCGAGATGGATGCCATCATTGCCTATCTGCAAGTCCTGGGCACGATGGTGGACTTTTCGACCTTCACACCTGATCCGACGCGGTAAGGGGGGCATATGGATACCTATAGCTTCCTGCGCGAATTGGCGGATAGCTGGGCGCTTCTGGCCCTGACGCTGACCTTCCTGGGGGTGATCCTCTGGGCCTTGCGTCCGGGCTCGAACGCGATCCACCGCGACGCCGCCAACGCGATCTTTCGCAACGAAAAGCAACCCGCGGGGTCTGATAAAGACCTGTCGCCTGTGAAGGAGGCGTAAACCATGTGCGCCAAGCAAGTGAAGAAAGAGGCGGCCCAGGTCGAAACGACTGGCCACAGCTGGGACGGGATTGAAGAATACAACAATCCGCTGCCGCGCTGGTGGGTGTGGATCCTTTACGCCTGTATCGTCTGGGGCATCTGGTATTCCATCGCCTATCCGGCATGGCCGCTGGTGACCCAGGCGACCCAAGGCTATCTCGGCTATGACAACCGTCAGGCCGTGGCCGCCGAGATCAAGCGCTTTGACGACGCCAATGCCGAGATCAAGGCCAAGCTGATCGCGGCGCCGCTGACCGGCATCGCCGGTAATGACGAGTTGAACCAGTATGCGACCGCGGCCGGGGCTGCCGTGTTCAAGACCTGGTGCGCCCAGTGCCACGGTTCGGGCGCGGCGGGGGTTCAGGGCAAGGGGTATCCCAACCTGACCGACAACGACTGGCTCTGGGGCGGCGACATGGAATCGATCTACACGACGATCAACCATGGCATCCGCAACACCACCGACGCGGATGCCCGCTATTCGGAGATGCCGAAGTTCGGGGCTGATCAGCTGCTGGACGAAACCCAGATCGGGCAAGTTGTGGAATATGTGCTGCAACTGTCGGGGCAAGAGCATGACGCCGCTCTGGCCAGCGCCGGGCAGACCGTGTTCACCGACAACTGTGCGGCGTGCCACATGGAAGACGGCTCGGGCGACCGGGCACAGGGCGCGCCTGCCCTGAACGACGCGATCTGGCTTTATGGCGGCGACCGCGAGACGATCCACGCCACCGTCTACGGGGCGCGGTTCGGCGTGATGCCGGCTTGGGCTGGCCGTCTGTCCGAAGATGAAGTGCGCGCTGTGGCCACCTATGTCCACTCCTTGGGCGGCGGCGAATAAGCCTGCGTGCAGCTTGACATCGAAAGGCCCCCGGCGCGATCCGGGGGCCTTTTTCATGGCCGGGCCGCAAGCGAGGTGCGACAAGCTGAAGCAGGCCCAGCCTGACCCGGGCTGATTTGACCCATGTCAAAGTGACCCTGGCGGAATCGGTCAATCATCAACGCGTGCCCACCCGCGAGGGACAGCGGCATTGCACCGGCGCTTCATCCTGTTCGCGCGTTTCCTGGAAGCGCCGGTGCCCTCCCTTTCCGATCCGATCCATCACCGGGCCTTTGGCCCGGTTTTTTGTGGCCTGGGGCAGGGGGCGGGGCAATCTGCCACAGGGTCAGGGGTCGCCAAAGCTGACTGGCGGATGAATATTTGATACAGGTCAATGCGGCGGTGCGGCATGAGGCCGATACCTCTCGCAAGACTTGTCAGATTCCCGGAGATTTCCGTGTCCACCCCAGATACCAACCCGCCCAGCCTTTATGCCGCCCGCGAACCGATCTTTCCGCGCCGGGTCAAGGGGCAGTTCCGCAACCTGAAGTGGTGGCTGATGGCGGTGCTCTTGGGCATCTATTACGTCACGCCCTGGATCCGCTGGGACCGCGGCCCGAACCTGCCCGATCAGGCCGTGCTGATCGATATGGCCAACCGCCGCTTCTTCTTCTTCATGATCGAGATCTGGCCGCACGAATTCTATTTCGTCGCAGGCCTTCTCATCATGGCGGGGCTTGGACTGTTCCTCTTCACCTCGGCCGCGGGTCGGGTCTGGTGCGGCTATGCCTGCCCGCAGACCGTGTGGACCGACCTGTTCATTCTGGTCGAACGCTGGGTCGAGGGCGACCGCAATGCCCGCATCCGCCTGCACCGCCAGAAATGGGATGCCGAAAAGATCCGCAAGCGGCTGGTGAAATGGGCGATCTGGTTCGCGATCGCCATCGCCACCGGCGGCGCTTGGATCTTCTACTTCACCGATGCGCCGACGCTGTTCTGGAACCTGCTGAACGGCACCGCCCACCCCATCGCCTATACCACCATGTTCATTCTGGCCGCGACGACCTTCGCCTTTGGTGGCTTCGCGCGGGAACAGATGTGCATCTATGCCTGCCCCTGGCCGCGGATTCAGGCCGCGATGATGGACGAGGACACCCTGACCATCGGCTACCGCGAATGGCGGGGCGAGCCGCGCGGCAAGCAGAACGTGGCGGGCAACGGCGATTGCATCGACTGCATGGCCTGCGTCAACGTTTGCCCCATGGGCATCGACATCCGCAATGGCCAGCAACTGGCCTGCATCACCTGCGGCCTGTGCATCGACGCCTGCAACGACATGATGGACAAGATCGGCAAACCGCGCGGCCTGATCGGCTATCTTGCGCTGACCGACGAGACCCGTGAGCGCGAGGGGAAAGCCCCGAAATCGGTCTGGTCCCATGTGTTCCGCCTGCGCACGATCATCTACACTGCACTGTGGTCGCTCGTCGGCATCGGCCTTGTCGTGGCGCTTTTCCTGCGCAGCGAGATTGACGTGAACGTCACGCCCGTCCGCAACCCGCAATTCGTGGTGCTGAAAGACGGATCGATCCGCAACACCTATGAGTTGCGCCTGCGCAACAAGCATGGCGAGGACCGCTGGTTTGCCTTCTCGGCCACGACCGAACATGGTGAGAATTTCGTGCTGTCGCTGGAAGGCGAAGAATCGTTGAAGGTTCTGGTTCCGGCCAACGAAACCCGCACCCAGCGGCTTTACGTCACCGCCCCGTCAGGCTCGCGCCCAGCGACGCATGACCGGACCGAGTTCCGCCTCTGGGTCGAAGATCTGGGCTCTGACACGGCCAAGGGGACCGATCGGGTGCATCATGACACCGTGTTCAACGGCAAGGATGATTGAGATGCGCGAAATTACCGGCAAGCATGTTCTGGCGATCACCGTTTCGGCCTTTGCCGTCATCATCGCGGTGAATGTGGTGATGGCCTGGAAGGCGATCAGCACCTTTCCGGGGCTGGAGGTCAAGAATTCTTACGTCGCCAGCCAGACCTTCGACGCCGATCGCGCCGCGCAAGAGGCGCTGGGTTGGACGCTGACGCCCGAGTATGATCCGGTGGCCAAGGAGTTGCGGCTGGCCTTCACCGACGAACAGGGCATGCCCGTGCTGCTTGCCGATCTTTCGGTTCTGGTGGGCCGCACGACCGAGGCCACCGACGACACCACCCCCACCTTCACCCGTGAGGCGGGGGTCTATGTCGCCAAGGCCGACCTTGCCGCCGGCAAATGGATGATGCATGTCGAAGGGCATGCGGCGGATGGCACCTTGTTCCGGCAGCGCATCGATCTTCTGGTAAAGGGCTGAGGCCATGACCGCAACGCTTGATCCGAACGGTTTTTCCGGGGTGGAGCAGGCCTCGGTCTCGGCCTGCCCGGCCTGTGTGGCCGCCCCCTCGGCCGAACGCATCGCCCAACTCTCGCAGCCCGACCACGCGCGGATCATGCTGTCGCTGCCGGCAGCCCATTGCGCGGCCTGCATCTCGACGGTGGAAACCGCGCTGGCCGCCACGCCGGGGGTGCAGTCCAGCCGGGTGAACCTGACGCTCAAGCGGGTGTCGGTCGATGCCGATGCCGCCGTGACACCCGATCAGCTGATCAAGGTGCTGGCCGGGGTGGGCTATGAGGCGCATGAGCTGGATGCCGGGCTTTTGTCGGCCACTGAAACCGACCGGCAGGGCCGCGATCTGCTGATGCGGCTGGGTGTGGCGTTCTTTTCGATGATGAACGTCATGCTTCTGTCGGTGGCCGTCTGGTCGGGGGCAGATGGCATCACGCGCGACCTTTTCCACTGGATTTCCGGCGCCATCGCCATTCCGACGGTGCTGTTTTCGGGGCAGCCCTTCTTCAAATCGGCCTGGGCCGGGCTGAAGGTGGGCCGTCTGGGCATGGATTTCCCGATCTCGCTGGCGCTGGTCCTGGCCTCGTGCATCTCGATCTTTGAAACCTGGCATTCCGGCCATCACGCCTATTTCGACGCTGCCGTGATGCTGTGCTTTTTCCTGCTCATGGGCCGTTATCTGGATCACCGCACCCGCGCCGTGGCCCGGTCGGCCGCCGAGGAACTGGCGGCGCTTGAGGTGCCGCGGGCCGTGGTGCTCGTGGACGGGGCCGAGGTCACGCGGCCGATTTCCGAGATTGCCGTGGGCGATCTGGTGCGCGTGCGCCCGGGTGGGCGGATGCCGGTCGATGGCGTGGTGATCGAAGGCACATCCGAGGTGGACCGCAGCCTGCTCACCGGCGAGAGCCTGCCGGTCTTTGCCGGCCCCGACACGGTGGTTTCGGCCGGTGAGGTGAACCTGACCGGCCCTCTTACCCTGCGCGTCACGGCGGCGGGCAAGGATTCCTCGCTCCACCGCATGGCCGAACTGGTGGCCGTGGCCGAATCGGCCCGGACGAAATACACCACCCTGGCCGAACGCGCGGCCAGCTGGTATTCGCCGCTGGTTCACCTGCTGTCGTTCAGCGCCTTCGGCTTCTGGATGTGGAAAACCGGCGGCGATCTGCGCTTTGCCATCAACATCTCGGCGGCGGTGCTGATCATCACCTGCCCCTGTGCGCTGGGTCTGGCCGTGCCTGCGGTGGTGACGGCGGCATCAGGCAAGCTGTTCCGCAAGGGGCTGCTGATCAAACACGGAACCGCGCTGGAACGACTGGCCGAGGTGGA
>JALQYS010000550.1 GCA_023254015.1 Paracoccaceae bacterium | reverse complement strand
GGCGCGGGAAACGATGTTCTCCGAAGCGATCAGCTCGATCTCATGGCGCTGACGACCAAGCTCTTGCGAAACCGCACCGAAAATCTCGGGGTCGCGGGCAGAAAGGCTCTCGGTGAAAAATCCGGGCGATACGGGCATGGGCGGCTCCTGTGGCGTTTGGTTCAGGGGTATCTAGGACAAAGATCCGGTGCAAGGAAGGATGGAAAACGACAGGTTCCAGCACAGGCGCGAAAAATGTTTCCGATCGGAAACACATTTACCCGAAAGGCCCTGCCCCACCCTCCTGCGCCTTGCCGATGCCATGAGGGCTTGAGTTTGCCCGCCCGCCCGGCCAAGCTTGGCCCGCAACAAGGAACTCCCCCGTGGCCTTTACCCATATCGCCTTTCTGGCAAGCCCCGCTGCCGCCGCCCAGGAGGCGCTGGAGGTGCTGACTGCCCTGCATGGCCAATGCCCCCCCTATGCCGCCGATGTCATCGTGGCCCTGGGGGGCGACGGGTTCATGTTGCAGACCCTGCACGAAACCATGGGCCTTGGTCTGCCGGTCTATGGCATGAACCGCGGCACGGTCGGGTTCCTGATGAACGAATACGCCGCCGAAGGTCTGGCCGAGCGGCTGGCTGCAGCCGAAGAGGCGGTGATCAACCCGCTGGCGATGCGGGCGGTGTCCTCGACCGGCGAGATCACCCATGCCCTGGCGATCAACGAGGTGTCGATGCTGCGCACCGGCCCCCAGGCGGCCAAGCTGCGGATCTCGGTCGATGGCAAGGAGCGCATGGCCGAGCTGATCTGCGACGGCGCGCTCCTTGCGACGCCGGCCGGGTCCACGGCCTACAACTATTCGGCCCACGGGCCCATCCTGCCCATCGGATCGGACGTGCTGGCGCTGACCGCCATGTCCGCCTTCCGCCCTCGCCGCTGGCGCGGGGCGCTCTTGCCGAAATCCGCCATCGTGCGCATCGACGTGCTGGAACATGACAAGCGCCCGGTCCGCGCCGATGCCGACAGCCGGCCGGTGCCAGACGTGGTTTCGGTGGAAATCCGGTCGGAACCGGCCGTGCGCCACCGGATCCTGTTCGATCCCGGTCATGGGCTGGAAGAGCGGCTGATCGTGGAGCAATTCGTCTGAGCGGTTGACGCGGCCGCGCGCGCCACAACCCCGCGCTGTGGCGCGCAGGCCACAAACCCCGAAACCGCCGGCCATGACCGGCCTTCGGGATTGACGCGGGGCGCTGCTGTGTCTTGCTGCGGCCATTCAACCAGTTGGAGTTTGGAATGCCGCAGCTTTACCTTGACGATCTTTCCGATCTGCTGAACGCCGCCTCGATCCTGAACGCGGGCAATGCGGGCTATGCCGTTGGCAGCAGCACCGGGATGACGCTGCGCAATGACAGGTTTTCCCTGATCGTCACCGGCACGGGCCTTGTCGCGGCCGAAGAGGCGGGCCGTTTTGCCGGTTTCACCGCCGGGCGCATCACCGGGCTTGAGTTCGGGCTGATCACGGGCGGTGCATCGGCGGTGCAAGCCCGGATCGAAGGGATCGATCTGGCCGCACCCAGCCTGAGCCGCGCGGGATTGGACAGCCTTTTGTCCGCCAGCAACTGGAACATCCGGCCGCTGGGGCGAGAGGACCTGGCACTGTATCTTTATGCCACCGTGGTCAGTGGCGAGGCGACCATTCACGGCAGCACCGGCGACGACTGGATCGAAAGCAACATCCGGCCCGACCTGATACTTGCCAAGGCCGGCGCCGACTATCTGCACCTCTGGGGCAATGACACCGCCCACGGCGGCGCGGGCAACGACGTGATCCGGCTTGGCGGCGATCCGGCCGAGGCGCCCAATGCCGTTGCCTATGGCGGTGACGGCGCGGATCGAATCAGTGACGTCTCGCTGGCCTATGGCGGGGCCGGGGCCGACAGTCTGTGGAGCGAGACGGGCAGGCTTTATGGCGGAGGCGGGGCCGACGGGCTGTCGCTGATGGCGGGCAAAGCCTATGGCGGGGCCGGGAATGACAGCCTTGATGGCGGCGCTGCGGCCCTGCTTTACGGGGGCGATGGCAACGACCGGATCAAGGCCGCGGTGGGGGGCACGGTCTATGGGGGCGATGGCGATGACCGGATGATCCTAGCAAACGCCACCATCCCCGAAAACGCGGTCAGCCGGTTCTACG
>JALQYS010000549.1 GCA_023254015.1 Paracoccaceae bacterium | reverse complement strand
GTTCCACAAGATGCACGGCCGCAGCACGTTGTCGGCGGCATCGAGCAGCGTCGCGCCGTGCATGTGCCCGGACAGGCCAATGCCTTTGACCGATCCGAGCCCATGGCCCGCCAACTGGTCCAAGACCGCCTCGGCCGCCGCAACCCAATGCGATGGCTCCTGTTCCGACCAGCCCTCATGCGGCCGCGAGACGGTCAGCGGTGCGGTGGCCTCGGCCAGCACCTCTTGACGGTCATTGATGAGAATCCCCTTCAGCCCCGAAGTGCCAAGGTCCAACCCGATAAACATGTCAGTAGGCCTGCGGTGGTTTCTTACCCATGATGATCATGCCCAGAATGTCGTCGTCGGTGACATCCTTGACATTCACTGTGCCGACCCGCTGGCCGTTCTTCATCACCACGGCGCGGTCACAAAGCTTCATCACCGAATGGATGTCATGTTCGATCAGGAAGATGCCCAGACCCTGCGCCTTCAGCTCCTGGATCAGCTCGGCCACCATCTGGGTTTCATGCGGGCCAAGGGCGGCGGTGGGTTCGTCCATGATCAGGATACGGGCGTTGAAATAGACCGCGCGGGCAATGGCGACCGACTGGCGCTGACCGCCCGAGAGCGCCGACACCGGCACGTTGAACTTTTTGAAATTCGGGTTCAGCCGGCCCATGATCTTGCGGGTTTCGGCCTCCATACGGGTTTCATCCACAAAGCCGAAACCGTTCACCAACTCTCGCCCCAGAAACAGGTTTGACGCGGCATCAAGGTTATCGGCCAGGGCCAGCGTCTGGTAGATCGTCTCGATGTTATGGGCGCGCGCATCGCGGGGATCGCTGATCTCCACCTCATGCCCGTTGATCAGGATCGTTCCGCCGTCCTTTTTGTAGGCGCCCGACAGGCATTTGATGAGCGTCGATTTCCCCGCGCCATTGTGCCCCAGAAGGCCCACAACCTCGCCCGGGTGCAGGTCGATCGACACATGGTCCACCGCCTTGATGCCGCCAAAGGCGATCGAGATGTCGCGCAGTTCGACAAGGGGCGTGCCGGTGTTTGGATTGCTCATGGTCTGGCCCCCTTACTTGATGCGCTTGCGGTATTGGATGTCGAGGAACACGGCGAGAACCAGCGCCACGCCGATCACGATCTTGCGGTAAGACCCGTCGCCAAAGCCGATCAGCACCATGCCGGTCTGCAAGCTCACCAGAACAAAGGCCCCGATGATCGCCCCGTAAATCGTGCCAACCCCACCCGCGAGCGAGGTGCCGCCCACAACCGCCGCCGCGATGACCATCAATTCGTCAAGATCCCCCAAGGCGTTGGTGGCGCTGTTCAGACGGGCGCTGGCGATCACCGCCGCGATGCCGGCCAAGGCCCCCATCAGCGCGAAGATCTTCACCGTCATGGCCCGGGTGTTGATGCCCGACAGCGCCGCCGCCTCGTGGTTGCCACCAATCGCAAACACATAGCGACCAAACCGGGTGCGGGTCATCAGGACTGTCATCGCCAGCACCACGACCACCATGATGATCACCGGATAGGCAAAACCATGGGCGATGAAGGCGCCCTCGGGCACTTCCTGGCCCATGGCCGCGTAGTAATCCTTGAGGATGCCCTTCGGCCAGGGATAGGCGTTCACGACCAGCGTTGCGATCAGCACAAGCCCGCAGCTGAGCCCCCCCACGAAATATTCCGCCCACATCGGACGCAGGGCAAAGCCATGCAGCCTGCGCGCCGCGCGCCCCCGCATCATCGCCCAGACGATGCCCGCACAGGCCAGGGCGCAGAGAATCCAGCTGCCCGTCGCCCCGATTGATCCGTAAGGCCCGCCGCCCAGCAGCGCAAAGCGTTCATCCACCGGCGAGATGGTGCGGCCGGATGAGGCCAG
Organism: Paracoccaceae bacterium; assembly: GCA_023254015.1. GTDB lineage: Bacteria > Pseudomonadota > Alphaproteobacteria > Rhodobacterales > Rhodobacteraceae > Tabrizicola_A. The sequence goes on along the minus strand of JALQYS010000549.1, from coordinate 4,193 downwards.
AAACGCCATGCCGCGCCAGACCATCAGCCCACCCAGCGTGACGATGAAGGACGGGATCGCCAGATAGGCAATCAGCAGCCCATGCAGACAGCCGATCAGCGCCCCGAGCACAATCGCAAAGACCACGGCGATCAGCCAGATCATCGGATGGCCCAGCCCCAGCGACGCCGGCAGCCACTCTACCTGCAACAGGCCCGCATACATGCCGACGACGCCGACAATCGACCCGACCGACAGATCAATGTTGCGGGTGATGATGACCAGCACCATCCCCGTCGCCATGATCCCGATCGAGGCGGTCTGCACGCTCAGGTTCCACAGGTTGCGCGGCGTGAGGAACGCGCCATCGCCCAGCACCAACTCGCCATAAAGGTGAAAGCCGGCCCAGATCAGCAAAAGCGCACCCACCATGCCCAGAAGGCGCGGGTCAATCTCGGTGGCGCGCAGGAACCGGGCAAAACCGCCCTCGGCGCGGGGCGCGGTCTGCGGGGAATGGGGGGTATCGGTCATGTCTTGTCCATCATGCGGCAGGGGGACGCCCGGCGGGGCCAGGGGCCCGGCACACCGGCAGCGGTCCGTCAAGGACAGGGGGCAAGGCGGGCTGCCCTTGGGTCAGGAAAATGGGCGCCAACCTTGCGACCGGCGCCCCGTGTCAGGCCTTATTCGCAGCCCACCACGCTGGCCACGGCGCCTTCGCAGGCCTGTTCCTTGGTGATGTGACCGGCCTCGATGGCGACATTGATGTTCGCCTTGGTGATCGGGGTCGGGTTCAGCAGGATGGCGTTCATCTCAACGCCCTTCTCGCCGCCCGAGAATTTGGTCGCGCCCGGAATGGCGTCCAGAGCGGTGCCGTCGGCCAGCTGGCCGGCGATCTCGCCCGCGGCCTTGCCCAGATCCCGGCTGTTCTTCCAGACCGAAACCGTCTGCGTGCCACGCGCCACGCGGTTGATCGCGGCAAGGTCGCCGTCCTGGCCACCCAGCGGCACGTTCAACCCTTGCGCCGCCAGCGCCGCCGCAGCCCCGCCGGCCATGCCGTCGTTCTGGGACAGCACCGCATCCACGGCGTTGTTGTTGGCGGTCAGGATCTGCTCCATGTTCTTCTGGGCGTTTTCCGGCTTCCAGCCGTCCGAGTTCGCCTCGCCGACGATCTTGATGTCGCCTGCCGCCACAGCCGCGCCGATCACCTCTTCCATGCCCTGACGCAGGAAGCCGACGTTCGGGTCACCGGGGTCGCCCTTGATGATGGCGTAATTTCCCTTGGGCGCCAGCGCAAAGACTTCCTGCGCGATGATGCGGCCCACGCCGACGTTGTCGAAGGTCAGATAGAAGGTGCGGTTGTCTTCGATCAGACGGTCATAGCCGACAACCGGAATGCCTTCTGCCGCCGCCTTGTCGATGGCCGGGCCGATGGCGTCCTTGTCCCAGGCGTTGATGATCAGCGCATCCACCCCCTGCGCGATCAGCGCGTCGATGTCGGAAAGCTGCTTTTCGGCCGAGGATTGCGCGTCGGCCGAGATATATTCGTTGCCCGCGGCCTCGATTGCCGCCTTCATCGCCGCTTCGTCGATCTTCCAGCGCTCTTCCTGAAACTGGGCCCAGCTGACGCCGATCTTCTTGCCCTCCGCCAGCGCCGCCGACGAGAAACCAACCGCCGCGATCACCGCGGCGAGCAGAACCTTGTTCATTCTTATCCTCCCATGGATATCGGCCCGCAAAAAGCCGGTCCGGCGGATTCGCCGATACGAGGAAAGCTTGCGCCTAATAATTTCAGCTGTCAAAATATATTTCAGGCTCTAATCTGGTTTTGCGAAGGTATATTGCCAATTTCGCCGCGATGCGGCAGGGTTTCGATGGGATCACAAGGAAAAGCCATCCTTTTTCTTCATAGGAAAAATAAATGACGCAGGCCGGACCCTTGTCGGACAGCGCGGAACGCCGCAAGGGCGTGGGGCCGCTGATCCCGCCGCTGACAGAAACCCCAAGGCCGCTGCGCCAGCAGATCTTCGAACGAATCCGCGCCGCCGGCCTGATCGCCCGCGTCGCGCTGGCGCGCGAGCTGGGGGTTTCGCCCGCCTCGGTCACCACGATCTGTGCCGAGCTGATCGAGGCCGGGCTGATCGAAGAGGTGGCCGCCCCGCGCGATCCTGACAGCACGCGCGGCCGTCCGGCGGTGGCGCTGGGGGTCAGGGCCGCGGCGCATCTGGTGGCCGGCCTGAAGCTGTCGGATCGCGAACATACCGCGGTTGTGGTGGATTTCGCCGGCAACCTGATCGCCGACGAGGCCATGCCGCGCCAGCCAGGCCCGATGACACTGGAGGAATTGCTGGCTGTTGTGGAAACCCTGCTGGCGCGGGTCTGCGCCAAGGCGGGGATCACGGCGCAGGCGCTATCGGCGGTGGGCATCGGCGTGCCGGGCTTTGTCGATGTCGCCGAGGGCATGGTGCACTGGTCCTCGGTGCTGCAGGATCGCTCGGTGCCGCTGGCGGCGGCGGCCACGGCGCGGATCGGGGTTCCCGTCACCATCGACAATGATGCCAATCTGGTGGCGCTGGCCGAGCTGTGGTTCGGGGCGGGGCGGGGGCTTTCGGATTTCGCCGTGGTCACCATCGAACATGGCGTCGGCATGGGGTTCGTGATGAACCACCGCATCTTTCGCGGCTCGGGCCGTCTGGGAATGGAGCTGGGCCATACCAAGGTGCAACTGGACGGCGCGCTATGCCGCTGCGGGCAGCGCGGCTGCCTTGAGGCCTATGTCGCCGACTATGCCCTTGCGCGCGAGGCGACGACGGCGCTGAACCGGCCCGCCAATGACAGGCTGTCGATCAACGCGCTTCTGGAAAGCCTTTATGACCATGCCAAGGCCGGCAATGCCACCGCGCGGTCGATCTTTCGTCGGGCCGGGCGCTATCTGGCGGTGGGACTGTCGAATGTGGTGAACCTCTTTGACCCGCAACTCATCATCCTGTCGGGCGAGCGCATGCGCTATGACTACCTTTACGCCGCCGAAACCCTGGCCGAGATGGGGGCGCTGGCGATCAACACGAGCCGCTCGCCCGCGCCCATCGAGATCCACGCCTGGGGCGACCTGCTTTGGGCGCATGGTGCGGCGGCGCTGGCGCTGTCGGTGGTCAGCGAAACCCTGTTGACCCCCGGCCGCGATCCGGCAGCCTGACTGGAGGACGGCCTGACTAGATCAGGCCGCGCCAGCGCATCACCCCGATCACCAGGAGCGCGACCAGCAACAGCGACACCGCGACCGAGGCGGCAATGGCCATGGTTCCCGCAAGCCAGCGCCGGTGCGGTTTCAGCCCGCCCAGATGGCGCAGGCACTGATCGTAGTTCCGCGCCAGGCTTTCATGGTCGATCTGCAAAAGGAGCCTGGGGTTTTGCGCCATGGCTGCGGCCTGCGCCAGATCGGTGGCTGCCTGCCGCACCTTGCGGGGCAGACGCCCCCCGCGCTGGTCAAGCGCGGCCTGCAAGCCGGGCCCCCGCGCGCCAAGACGGTCCTGCATCAGGGCGGCAACACGGTCGGCCATCTGCTGAATGGACAAGGCGCTCATCAAATTCCTCTTTGACTTCTGCATAAGCCGCCGCAGCCCATCACGCAACGGCTCTGGCCTTGCAGGCCTTGCAGCGTTAGAACCCGTGCCATGCTTGCCACGATCCACCACCCCGCCGCCACGCCCACGGGCGCCCCGCCGCTGCTGATTGCCCATGGCCTTTATGGCTCGGGCCGGAACTGGGGCGTCATCGCCCGCCGGCTGGCCGATTTGCGCGATGTGGTTGCCGTTGACATGCGCAACCATGGCGCAAGCCCCTGGATGCCAAGCCACAGCTATCCCGACCTGGCGGCCGATCTGGCCGAGGTGATCGCGCAGATCGGGGGCGAGGTCGATCTTCTGGGCCATTCGATGGGGGGCAAGGCCAGCATGCAGCTGGCGCTGACCCAAGGCGCGCTGATCCGCCGTCTGGTGGTGGCTGATATCGCACCGGTCGCCTATTCCCACGACCAGACCCGCCACATCCAGGCCATGCGCGCGCTGGACCTGACCGGCCTGTCCACCCGGGGCGAGGCCGACCGCCGCCTTGCTGCCCATGTCGAGGACCCGGGGCTGCGCGCCTTCTTCCTGCAATCGCTGGACCTCAAGGCCGAAGGGGGGCCGCGCTGGCGGCTGAACTTCGACGTGCTTGAG
>JALQYS010000484.1 GCA_023254015.1 Paracoccaceae bacterium | reverse complement strand
ATCAACCCAAAGGACTCTCGTTATGAACGAGGGACGACCGGGGGGCAGGTCAGTTGCGAGGCTTTGGCTGGCAAGCGCCCCCAGACCCTAGACTTTCGGGGAAAACAGAACTTGGCCCAAGTTCTGAAAGTTTCCGCTTTGGCGAGTTGCGTGCGGGCAGGTAGCCTGAGGATTGGGGTAGGGGCGGTCAGCGCGAGGTTCTGGACTTCCTGACCAAGAGCTTCTCTTGTGATCAAGCGGTTTCCGCAGGCCGACTGCAAATCGCCACGACGGGCGAGACGGTCGAATGCGCCTTCGTGCTGATGGAAGGCGTGCCAACGCGCCCACCGACACTCATCGCCGGGTGAGGCGACTGCGCCGGGGAGGGCTTGGGTCACAGAGCCTTCGTGCAGCCCGGTGCAGGTATACGCGGCTTGGTGCGGGAGGAATGCCCCTATCCACCTTCACGAGCGCCCAAGGGTGGATGGAAAGGTGGATCGACAAAAGTGAGAGAGCACTAAGTGTTTGTTTTTAAATGATTTAAGGGAATTAAGTGGTGCCCAGAGCCGGAATCGAACCAGCGACACGCGGATTTTCAATCCGCTGCTCTACCAACTGAGCTATCTGGGCACTCTGTCAAGGTTTCCCTTGGTTGGTGGCGGCGTGATACGTCAGTGAGCACGCGCTGTCCAGAGGGTTTTGCCGGAAATTCGCGTCTTTTCCGATTATTGCAGGCGGGGCAGGGTGTTGGGCAGTTCGGCGGGGTTTTCGTCGTCTACCGCCTCAGCCGGAATCGCGTAATCGCCGCGCATCCAGCGGGCCAGATCGACGTCGGCGCAGCGGCGCGAGCAGAAGGGGCGGTATTTCGGATCGGACGGTTTGGCGCAGATCGGGCAGCTCATGCCAACAGCTCCGCCAAGGTCAGCCGGTCGCGGCGGCGGGTCAGTTCGTAAAGGCCCAGTGTCGTCCAGCCGGCGAGGGTGACGTCGGTGCCGTCGCCCTTGAAGGCGGCGCGGATCACCTGCTCCAGGATCGCGCGGTCCTTTTTCGGCTGCGGGGCGAAATCCACCACCACCTGACCGCCAAGTCCGCGCAGGCGCAACTGGCGCGGCAGGTCGCGGGCGGCGGCGATATTGGCCTTGAGCGCGGCGGCGGGCGAGGTGTCAGACCCGGTGTTCACATCCACCGCGACCAGCGCACGGGTCGGTTCGATCATCATGTGGCCGCCGCCAGCAAGGGAAACGCGCGCGGCCAGAAGGCCCTCGATCGCGTCGAGAACGCCGAAGGCCTCGAAGCTGCCCTTGCGGTCTTCGACCATGTCGGGGGCAGGGTGGCCCCAGTCGCGCCAGGCGATCTCATGCGCCGAGGGGCCGTCCAGCAGCAGCTCTGGCCCGCCGTCCAGATCGCCCAGCATCGCGGTCGCCAGATCGCGCATGGCGGCGATGTCGTCGGCCACTTCGTCCTCATCGGCCTCGGCCGAGGTCGAGCGCAGAATCAGGCCAAGGCGCGGATCGGCCCCGGCCATGGCGGCCTCGGCCAGTTGCCCAAGGTCGGCGCGGGCGTCCTCATCGCGGATGGCGCGGCTGATGTTCAGGCCGGGTGCATCGGGGGTGATGATGGCGTGGCGGGATTTGAACAGAAGCCGCGCGGTTACCGGCGTGGCCTTGCCCGGCTCGGTCGGTCCGGTCACCTGAACCAGCAGGCGCTGGCCGGGGCTGATGCCGGAAATCTGCCGCAGAAATCCCGAGGCGCCACCCGGAAGTTTCACGAAGATGCCGCCCTGACCCTTCATCGGCCGGTCGGCGATGGCGCGATAGATCGCACCGGGCAGAATCGCGTCGCCCTCCGGGTCGATCGCCAGGTCTTCCAGCACGCCATCCACCATCAGCGCGGCGGCCTGGCGGCCCTTGATCTCGTCCAGAAGGACAACGCGGCCCTTGGTCATGGCTGTCTCCAGACCGGATATCCGGCGGCTTGCAGAAGGGCGGCGGTCTCGGCCAGGGGCAGGCCGACGATGCCGGTGAAAGACCCCGAAATCCACGGGATGAAGGCCCCGGCCGCGCCCTGAATGGCATAGCCGCCCGCCTTGCCCTGCCATTCGCCCCCCATGAGATAGGCGTTCAGCTCGGCGTCCGAGAGACGCTTCATCTTGACCGCCGAGACGCTTTCGCGCGTCCAGAGCCGGTCACCTCGGCGCACGGCAACGGCGGTGATCACCTCATGCCGGCGCCCGCCCAGCAGGGTCAGGAAATGGGCTGCCTCGCCTGCATCGCGGGGCTTGCCCAGAATGCGGCGGCCAAGGGCCACGGTGGTATCGGCGCACAGAACGATGTCGTCCGGCCCCGCCTGCACCGCCGCGGCCTTTTCACGGGCAAGGCGCGCGCAATAGGGCCGGGGAAGCTCGGCCTTTTTCGGATCTTCGTCGATGTCGGGGGGAAGGATGGCGTCGGGCACAATGCCGATTTGCGCCAGAAGTTCCTTCCGGCGCGGGCTGCCTGATCCAAGAATAAATCGCAAAGGAAACCGCTTACTTGAAGCGATAGTTGATGCGGCCTTTCGACAGGTCGTAAGGCGTCATTTCCACCTGCACCTTGTCGCCAGCCAGAACGCGGATGCGGTTCTTGCGCATCTTGCCTGCCATCACCGCGATCAATTCATGGCCGTTGTCAAGCTCGACCCGGAACGTCGCATTGGGCAGGAGTTCCTTCACAACGCCGGGAAATTCGAGAATGTCTTCCTTGGCCATGGTCACTCCAATGGGGTTTGGCCCGCGCCGAAGGTCCGGCGGCAGGCATGGGCGGCATATGCGCCTGTTGCGCCCGGTTTTCAAGGGAAAAACGCAGATCAGGCCCCGGCAAGCCGGTCATGCTGTTCGGGCCAATGGGCGTGGTTCAAGACGCCGCCATCGCGCCGCACCTCGCGGATGGCCTCGAGGCTGATCTCGGCGATGGTCCATCCGGGGGTGTTCAGCGCGCCTTCGGCCAGGATGCCGGTCGGAGGAAAGCCCCGGTCGGGCGGGCCATAGATCGCGGCCGCGCCGACGTTTTCATCCACCGCCGAGCAGAAATCGCACAGGCCCACCGTGGGGGAATGTGCCACAATGCATTGATTTTCCAAGGCTCTTGCCATGGAGCCGACCCGAACCCGGGTGAAGCCGGCCAGACTGTCGGTGCAAGAGGGCGCCAGCAGAATCTCGGCCCCCTGTTCCACCAGGGCCCGCGCCAGCAGGGGAAACTCGCTGTCATAGCAGATCACCACGCCGATGCGGCCCAGATCGGTGTCAAAGGCCGTCAACCCGCGGCCTGCCACCACGTTCCAGGTTTCGCGTTCGAAACGGGTCATGATCTGCTTGTCCTGATGGCCCAGAATGCCGCCGGGCGCATAGAGTGTTGCCCGATTCACCGGGCGGGGGCCGTCAAACACCGGACCCGAAGCGCCAAGGATATGCACCCCATGGCGCGCGGCCAGTTCCAGATGCAGCGCATCGACCGCGGGCTTGTGCCGGGCCACCTCGTGCAGCGCCGCCTCAAGGTTTTCTGACACCGCGCGCCCGCCAAGGCTGGCCAGTTCCATCGCGCCATATTCCGGAAAGACCAGAAGATCGGCCCCTTTTGCCGCGGCCTCGGCCACCCAATGGCCCAGATGGGCGGCGAAATCGTCGAAATGGTGGAAGGCGGTCAGCGGATAGGCTGCGGCGGCAAGGTGCATGGAGAGATCTTTCGCAAAAGGGCAGGGCGCGGGTATTCCCCGCGCCCGGTCTGTTTCGTGCTTGCGGTCAGCTTACAGGAGAAAATCCCCTTGGACGAGCGCGGTCACACCGATCACCCGCAGCTGGAAATCAGCGAGGCCATCGCCGGTGTTGTCGGCATAGACCGTCGCGTTGCCGTTTGCGACCTTGTACCAGACCGCATTGGCCGCCGCCGTCTTGCCGCCCCAGCCGAAACTCTGGTTGCCGCCAGCCGCGGTATTGGCATCAAGGGCCGCAAGCGAGATGTCGTCGCTGCCGCTGCGGAATTCATGGATCTCGTCGATGCCGAAATACAGGCTCGAATCCCGCACGGATGTGAACACGAAAACATCGCGCGCGGTATCGGCCCCGGCATACATCCTGTCCGCCCCGGTGCCCGATTCGAACCGGTCCGCGCCCCCGTCGCCATAAAGCCTGTCGTCCTCGATGCCGCCAGTCAGCGTGTCCTTGCCCGTGCCACCGCGCAGGTGATCGCGGCCATCGCCACCGTCCAGCGTGTCATTTCCGGCATTGCCGAGCAGCCGATCATCGCCCCAATCGCCGAAAATCCAGTTG
>JALQYS010000385.1 GCA_023254015.1 Paracoccaceae bacterium | reverse complement strand
CGAAACGCTTTGGCGGTATCGTGGCTCTCGACGGCCTTGACCTGACGCTTGGCCGCGGCGATCTGCGCTGCATCCTTGGGCCGAACGGTTGCGGCAAGACCACGCTGTTCAACGTGCTGACCGGGGCGCACAAACCCACCTCGGGCACCGTGCGCTTTCGCGGCGAAGTCATCAGCGACCTTGGCCCCATCGCGATTGCCCGCCGGGGCATCTCGCGCAAGTTCCAGGTTCCGGGGATCTACCCGGAACTGACCGTGACGCAAAATGTGGCGCTGCCCATGTCGGCGGCCAACCGCAAGCCCGGCATCCTGTCGCTGATGCGCCACCGGCCCGACAAGGCCCGGCTGCAAGAGCTGCTGGAGTTTGCAGGTCTTGCAGGCAAGGCGCTGATGCCGGCGGCCGAGTTGTCGCATGGCGAAAAGCAGAAGCTTGAGGTGGCGATGCTGCTGGCGGCCGAGGCGGACCTTCTGCTGCTGGATGAGCCGACGGCAGGCATGTCCAAGGGCGAGACCTCGGCCATCGCCAGCCTGATCCGCAAGCTGACGGCCGATTTCGGCAAGACCGTTCTGGTGATCGAACATGACATGCAGTTCGTCCGCGAGCTGGATTGCCCGATCACCGTCATGGCGCGCGGGGCCGTGATCGGCGGCGGAACCTATGATGAGGTGCGGAATGATCCGCGCGTCATCGAATGCTATCTGGGACGCGCGGCATGATGATCGAGATCAGCGGCCTTAAGGCGGGCTACATCAAGGGCAGCCATGTGTTGCAGGGCCTGTCGATGGCCATCGACAAGGGGCAATCGGTGGCGCTGATGGGGCGCAACGGCATGGGCAAGACCACGCTGATGCGCAGCATCGTGGGCCATCTGCAGGCCAGCGCCGGCACCATCCGCTTTGACGGGGCCGACATCACCAACAGGCCGCCCTACCGCATCGCGCGGGCCGGGATCGGCTATGTGCCGCAGGGCCGCGACATTTTCCACGACTTTACCGTCGAGGAAAACCTGCGGATGGGCCTGCTAGGCAAGCCGGGGCTGGGCACGCAGGTTCCGGCCTGGGCCTATGAGATGTTTCCCATTCTGGAAGAACGCCGCAGCCAGCGCGCGGGCACCATGTCGGGCGGGCAGCAACAGCAGCTGGCGATCATGCGCGCGCTTCTGGGCAAGCCGCAGCTTTTGATCCTGGATGAGCCATCCGAAGGGATCCAACCCTCGATCGTGCATGACATCGGCACGGCCCTGCGCCGCTATGCCGACACGCAGGGGCTGACCGTGCTTCTGGTGGAGCAGAATCTGGATCTGGTCAGCCTTCTGGCCCATCACGCGCTGTTCATGGAGAACGGCACCATCGTCGAGCGGGTGGACGACATCTCGCGCCTGCATGACGATCCCGACCTTATCAACCGCTATCTCACCGTCTGACGCAGGGGGCGCGCATGGATCTATTTCTGTCGATCGGACTGGATGCGGTCAGCTATGTGCTGACGCTGCTGTTGGTCACGCTGGGGCTGGTCATCATCTATGGCATGATGAATGTCATCAACATGGCGCATGGAGAGCTGTTCCTGCTGGGCGCCTATACCGTTGTGGCGCTGCAGGCGGTGGGCGCGCCGTTCTGGGTGGGTTTTGTGGCGGCGCCCCTCGTGGTGGGGATTTGCGGCCTGTTGATCGAGCAGATCGTGATCCGCCACGTCTATGGACGGTCCATCGACACCATTCTGGCCACCTGGGGCCTGTCGATCGCGATAAAGCAGGTCATCATCATCCTCTTCGGGCCGGCGGCGATCAGCATTGCCAACCCGGTGCCGGGGTCGGTCTCGATCGCGGGGGTGGATTATCCGGCCTATCGACTCGTCATCATGGCGGTGGCGGCGCTGCTTGCGGTGGCGACCTATCTGGTGGTCTATCGCACCTCGATCGGCCTGCAGATCCGCGCTGTCATCTCCAACCGGGGAATGGCGGGGTCTTTGGGGGTGAATACCCGCCTGATGGACCGGGCAACCTTTGCCGTGGGCGCGGCGCTGGCCGGCATTGCCGGCGCGGTCATGGCCCCGATCATGAGCGTCGATCCCCAGATGGGCGTGGGCTTTCTGATCCCGGCCTTCCTGGCGGTTCTGGTTGGCGGGCTGAATTCGCTTCTGGGGGCGGTCGTAGGGGCCAGCACCATCGGAGGCGCCACCAGTATCCTGTCTTCCGTCATGGCACAGGCCAGCGCCCAGATCGGGGTGTTTCTTCTGGCCATCCTCATCATCCGCCTGTTCCCACAAGGCCTCTGGAAGGAGACCCGCTGAATGGTCCCGCGCGTTCCTGTTCTTCTGTCCATCGGCTTTGCCGTGGCGTTGCTTGTCGCGCCCTTGTTGCTGGACGACTGGCGGCTAAGCCAGCTGGCGCAGCTTCTGACCTACGGGCTTTTCGCGCTGAGCCTGGCCTTCATCTGGGGGCAGGCGGGCATCCTGTGCTTCGGGCAGGCGATCTTTTTCGGGGTCGGGGCCTATGTGATGGCGCTGGTGACGCTGGGCGAGGTGCCCCTTCTGGGCACCAGCCAGTGGACCGGCCTTCTGTGCGCCATGCTGGGTGCGGGGGTGGTGGCGCTGGCGCTTGGGCTGTTCCTGTTCGGCGGGCGCGGTTTGACCGGGGCGCATCTGGCCATCGTGACGCTGTGCGCCTCGGTCGTGGTGGAAATCGCGGCCCGGCGGTGGGATTTCATCGGCGGCTTCAACGGGCTTCTGGGCGTGCCGCCGCTGATGGCCCCGTGGGAGCGTGACGACCCCTATCTGTCCTCGATCGAGACCTATTTCCTGATCCTGGTCATTGTGGGGCTGGTCTATGGGGTTCTCTTGTGGCTCAGCCGGTCATCCTTTGGCACGCTTCTGGCGGCAATCCGCAGCAATGAGGACCGCACCCGCTTTCTGGGCTTTGAGGTGACGACGGCCAAGCTTTTCGCCTTTACCCTTTCGGGGGTGATCGCGGGGCTGGCAGGGGCGCTGTTCACCGCGCA
>JALQYS010000346.1 GCA_023254015.1 Paracoccaceae bacterium | reverse complement strand
CTGGCCCACGCCCACCGCGACCGCTGAGGGCTTGCAACACGCCTCCGTCCGGGGTATTCCGCCTCACATGTGCCCTTATAGCTCAGCTGGTAGAGCATCTGATTTGTAATCAGAGGGTCGGGGGTTCGAGTCCCTCTGGGGGCACCATCTTCATCGGAAGGTCATGCTGCGTTTTGGCGTTTGTTTTGCCCGGCATGAACCGAAAATCATCCAAATATCTGGCACGCCGCACAAATTGCTTGGTTTGTGCCCCAAGCCGGACCTGTGCTGCCCGCGGCGTGGCTGGCCAGTTGCGCTTTCGGGCGGGGATCGTTTCGGGGGATGTCGATGGCGACAGGGTTGCGGATTTCCAGATTGCCGCAAGCGGCGTGGGTTCGCTGATGGCAAACGATTTCATTCTCTAGACTTGCCTGCGACCGCCCTTGTCGGGCTGCGCGGGGCGACCGAAAGATCGGTTCGCCCCCTTGGCCCGGGCGGCCCTGGCCCCTAGGTTGGGGCAAACGGAGGCCCCATGCAGCATTTCTCGCTTCTTGACCTGTCACCTGTCCCCGAGGGCAAGACCACGGCCGAGGCGCTTGCCGCCACGGTCGATCTGGCGCGGGCGGCTGAGGGGTGGGGCTTTCACCGCTATTGGCTGGCCGAGCATCACAACATGCCCGGCATTGCCAGCGCCGCGACGGCGCTGGTGATCGGGCAGGTCGCGGCGGCCACGAGCCGCATCCGGGTCGGGGCAGGGGGCATCATGCTGCCCAACCACGCGCCACTGATGGTGGCCGAACAGTTCGGCACCTTGGCGACGCTGTTTCCCGGTCGCATCGACCTTGGCCTTGGCAGGGCGCCGGGCACCGACATGGCCACGGCCCGCGCGCTGCGCCGCCATATGGCGCCGGAAGACGGCTTTCCCGCCGATGTGCAAGAGCTGATTGCCTATCTGGGCGATATGCCCGACACCGCGCCGGTGCGCGCCATTCCGGGTGTGGGCACCCATGTGCCGGTGTGGATTCTGGGCTCCAGCCTCTATGGGGCGCAGCTGGCGGCCTATCTGGGGCTGCCCTATGCCTTTGCCTCGCATTTCGCCCCGGCGATGCTGGCCGAGGCGCTGGACATCTATCGCCGCAGCTTCCGCCCCTCGGTGCATCTGGACCGGCCGCATGTGATGATCGCCGCCGGTGTCTGTGCCGCCGAGACCGATGCCGAGGCAACCTATCTGCGCAGCTCGCAGGTGCTGGCCTTTGCGCGCATCATGACGGGCCGTCCGGGCAAGTTGCCCGCCCCGACCCATGATCTGGGCGCCATCCCCGCGCCGGTCATGGCGCAGGTGCAGGGGGCGCTGGCGGTCTCGGCCACCGGGTCGCCCGCCACGGTGCGCGACCGGCTGGAGGCGATTCTTGCGGCCTATCGGCCTGACGAAGTGATCGTCACCGGCATGATCCACGACCATCAGGCGCGGCTGCGCTCGTTCCAGATCGCGGCAGAGGTGCTGGCGGGGCTGTGCCGCTAAGGCGGCGGGGCCTCAGCCGAAAAGGAAATCCGTGGCGTCGATCTGGGCCCGGGTGACACCGGCCAGAAAGACCGTGCCGTTGCCATAGTCCAGCCAGATCCCGCCTGCCGCGTCGGACAACGCCAGCGCGGCAAAGCTGTCTGTGCCCGGCAGCACGATCTTGTCGATGCCGTTCTCGAAATCCCGCAGGCTGTCGCGGCCATTGCCCTGGCGAAAGACAAAGTGATCGGCCCCGCTGCCACCGAAAAGCACGTCACGCCCCGCGCCGCCCTCGATCCGGTCGGCGCCCGCCCCGCCAAGAAGGGTGTCGCGGCCCCAGCCCCCCACAAGCTGATCGGCCCCGTCAAGGCCCGACAGCCGGTCATTCCCGGCCAGCCCCCTCAGGGTATCCGCCCCGGCCCCGCCTGTCAGCGTATCGGCCCCGATGGTGCCGCTGCGGGTGATGCCTTTGGGCGCAAGGCTGACCGTATAGCCGCCCAGCGAATTGCCAAGACCGCTGGCCGACAGGAAAAGGGGCGTCGTCTGATTGGCGGTAAAGCTCAGCCGGGCATTGCTGCCCGCGCCGCTGTCATTGTCCGAGGCCAGCAGCGTGCCGTTTGCGTCATGCAGCCGCAAGACCGGATCAAGGGTCGAGCCGGAGGCAGCATCAACGGTGACGGTATAGCTTTGCCCGGCCTGCACCTCGATCCGGAACCAGTCCAGGTCACGCGCCGTGGCGATGCTGCCGGACCCGGGGCTGCCAATGTAAAGCACGGCCCCGGTGCCGGTATTGGCGGCGAAATCGCCCTCTGCCGCGCCCAGCACCGTGCTGCCTGCCAAGAGGGCGCTTTGCGTGTCATAGCCGACAAAGCGCAGCTCGCTGGCCAAAAGGCTGTTGGCCGCGCTGACGCCCGCATTGGCCACGATGCCGGCAGTCCAGGTGATCGGGGTTGCGCCAAACTGTACATGCAGATGCGTGCCTGAACGCACCCCGGTATTGCCGACCTGACCCAGAACCGCGCCTTCCTCGACCGTTTGGCCAAGGACCAGGGGCACCGAGCCCTGGCGCAGGTGGAAATAAGAGCTGTATAAGGTCCGCCCGTTGATCACATGCTCCAGCGTGACGAAATTGCCGATGTTGGAGGACCCCAGCGACGGGTCGCCGGCGAAAGAGGCCGACGCGCCATCGACGATGGTTTCGCGAAAGCCCACAACCCGGCCGCGCGCCATGGCCAGAACCTCTTGCCCGAAATCCAGATCGAAATCATAGGCATAGGTTGAGCTGCCGGTGTGGCTGTAGCTGCTGTTGATGCCTTGCATGACTCGGATTGCGCCCTCGAAGGGCAGGCGGATCAGGGTCTGGACCATCTCTCACTCTCCTGTGGGGGCCATCTGTATTCCCGCCTTCGCCGGGAAGCGGCCGCCACTGTCACGAACCGTCACGAAGGCCGGGTCAGGCTGGGCCGAAGTTGGCGCGTCAGGCAATATCAATCCGATGATAGCACCTTGCCGGACCGCGTGGGCTCTGCTAGGTGCAGCGCCGGGGGCGGTTAGCTCAGTTGGTAGAGCGTCTCGTTTACACCGAGAATGTCGGGGGTTCGAGTCCCTCACCGCCCACCACTCCCTTCTTGCACAGACCCTGCGCGCGGACGGGGAATGCGCGGCGGCGCCGGCTTTGCTATATCCATGGCAACATGCCACAGGAGGCCCGCCATGAGCTGGAACCCCATTCTTGACCACACCATCCCGATCGGGGACGCGGTGGATGCCATCGAAACCGTCATCGTGCCGCGCGCCCGTGATCTGGGCGGGTTCGAGGTGCGCCGGGCGTTGCCCTCGGTGGCCCGGCAGATGGTCGGCCCCTTCATCTTTTTCGACCAGATGGGCCCGGCTGAATTCCTGACGGGGCAGGGGATCGACGTGCGCCCCCACCCGCATATCGGGCTGGCCACCGTGACCTATCTCTTGAAGGGCCGGATGCACCACCGCGACAGCCTTGGCACCGATCAGTGGATCACGCCGGGCGAGGTGAACCTGATGACGGCCGGGCATGGAATCACCCATTCCGAACGCACCGACGGGCCGATGCGGGCCGCGCCGCATGCGATGTTCGGCCTGCAGACCTGGCTTGCCTTGCCGCTGGATCAGGAAGACAGCGCGCCCGCCTTCCACAATGCCCCCGCCGCCGACCTGCCGCTTCTGGAAGGCGAGGGCAAAGAGGTGCGGCTGATTCTCGGATCCGCCTGGGGGGCGGCCGCACCGGTGCCGACGGCCTCGGAGACGTTTTACGCCGATGCCACCCTGGCCCCCGGCGCCAGCCTGCCCTTGCCCGACAATCACGAAGATCGCGGGATCTATATCCTGTCAGGCGCCGTCGTCTCGGGCGGGGTGACGCATGAGGCGGGGCGGATGCTGGTGTTCCGGCCGGGCGATGCGGTGTCGGTGCGCGCAGGCGACCAAGGGGCGCGCCTGATGCTGCTGGGAGGGGCCACGATGGAAGGGCCGCGGCACATCTGGTGGAACTTTGTCGCCTCGTCAAAGGAACGGATCGAGGCTGCGAAAGAGGCCTGGCGCGCGGGCGACTGGGCGCATGGCCGCTTTCGTCTGCCGCCCGGTGACGAGGGCGAATTCATTCCCGCACCGGCACATTGATTTTCCCCGGCTTTCCGCCCGCTTTCCCGCTTGACGCCGTGCGCGCCGCGCCGGGGGTGGTCATGGTCCTGTCGGCAGCCGATTTCGCCGAGATGCCGGATTGCTCGCCCTCCACCCATGACGAGCCGCTTCTGGCGACCGGCACCGTGCATTATGCGGGCCAGCCGGTCTTCCTGGTGGTGGCCGAGACCCACCTGCAGGCCCGCAAGGCCGCGCGACTGGCCAAGGTCAGCTACCGCGAATTGCCCGCCCTGTTGACGGTCGAGGATGCGCTCGCCGCCCATTCCCGCGTCGAACAGGGCCCCATCGTCTGGGCGCGCGGCGACGTGGCGGCC
>JALQYS010000183.1 GCA_023254015.1 Paracoccaceae bacterium | reverse complement strand
GCCGGCAAACTTGCCGCCGTCGTCGCCGGTGCCGACAAAGTCGGTATCGCAGAACTGGCAGATCGCCTTGCTGCGGTCCGGACGCAAGAAGCAGCGCGAAATCGACCGCCTCGACCAGGCTGGTCGCGTCAGCGACGCCTTTGCCGGCAATGTCGAAAGCCGTGCCGTGATCGACCGACGTGCGGATCACCGGCAAGCCAAGAGTGACATTGACCCCGTTGAGCGCCGTCCAACGCCCGGTTTCAGGATCGACCGAAAACCCGAGCAGCTTGACCGGAATGTGCCCTTGATCGTGATACATGGCGACGACGGCGTCGAAATCGCCGCCACGCAGTCGCACAAAGACGGTGTCACCTGGCACCGGACCCGAGACATTCTCGCCCCGCGCGCGGTAGTCGGCGACCAAGGGCGCGGTGACATCAATATCATGGCGACCAAAGATGCCGTTCTCTCCGGCGTGGGGGTTAAGCGCGGCGATTGCCACCCTGGGCTGGGCAAACCCCATACGGCGCAAAGTTGCCAGGGTCAGGTCGGTGACTTGGGCGATGCGGGCGCGCGTGGCACGCGCGGGCACGTCTTCTAGGGCGCAATGCGTCGAGACATGGCTGACACGCATGCCCCCATGCGCCAGCATCATCACGCTTCCCGTGACCCCGGTCAGATCGGCAAGAAGTTCGGTATGGCCGGCGTAACGATGACCGGCAAGGTTGAGCGCCTCCTTGTTCAAAGGGGCGGTCACGATCCCGGCAATCCTGCCGGCGCTCGCAAGGCGCACCGCCGTGGCGATGGCCTGATAGGCCTGTTCACCCGCGGCGGCCGACACCTCGCCCCAGCGAATTTTCGCAAGCGGTTCCGGGGTGGGCAGCACCGCAGCGCCACGCAGGCCGGCAAGATCGGCCTCGGCCACCACCGGAGGCGGCGTCAGCCCCAGAACCTGCCCAGCGCGCGCCAAGGCGCCGGGATCCCCGATCACCACCAGAGACAGCGCCCCGCTTTCCAGCCTGTCGCGCAGGGTCTCCAGCGCCCGCAGGGTGATTTCGGGACCGATCCCGGCAGGATCGCCGAGAGTGATCGCAAGAAGGGGCGCGGACATGAGACCTCGACAGCTCCAGTGTGTTTAATGCATTTTGGCATCTTTTGGTCGCAACCGAAAGCGCGGCTTGGCGTTTCAAGGAATTTCCTGCAACAATCTGGAACATTAGACCTGCAACACCTGAAGCGAGCCACCCCCATGCTGCCCGCCCTGCGTCACGCGCGGATCATCGAACTGTTGCGCCGTGACCAGGCGCTGAGCCTGAGGCAGATGTCTGACGCGCTGGGTGTTTCCATCTCGACGCTCAGGCGCGACGTGGATGCATTGTGTGAGCGGGGCCATCTGGAGCGCACGCATGGCGGAGCGATCAATCCCACCAGCCTGCGCGCCGGGCCCGAACTGCACCACGACATCGCCTCAGGGGTGGAAGGTCCAGCGAAGGCCGCGATCGGGCGCCGGGCGGCTGGCCTGATCCGCCCCGGCCAGACCGTGATCCTTGATAGCGGCAGCACGACCGCAGCCATCGCGCGCGCGGCACGTGACGCTGGCACGCCGTTCACCGCCATTACCAACGATCTGGCGATCGCAACCCTGCTGTCGGCCAGCCCGTCGATCCGCCTGCTTGTCACTGGCGGCGAGATCCGCCCTGGCACGTCCACTCTTCTGGGGGCCGATGCGTTGCAATACTTGCAGCGGCTAAGGGCCGACCTGGCCTTTATCGGCGCGCACGCCATCAGCAGCACCGAGATGTCCGACACATCGCCCGAACTTGCGGCGGTCAAGAAGGTGATCCTGTCGGCGGCGGACGTCACGGTGCTGGTCGTGGACAGTTCCAAGGTGTTCTCCCGGGCCTTCTGCAGCTTTGGCGGGCTTCGTCTGATCGATCGGCTGGTAACGGACGACCGGATTGACCCGGATCGGCTTGTCGCTCTCAGGCACTGCGTTGCCCGGGTCGATCTGGCGCCGGTGTCCGCATGAGGCTGCGGTTGATTGCAGATGATCTGACCGGGGCGCTAGATGCGGCCGCGCCCTTCGCCAGCCTGGACGCGCCCGTCCATCTGCTGTTGCGCGATTGCCCGGTGACACACGAGGCGCTGACACTGAGCACCGAATCCCGGGACCTGTCAGAGCCGGAGGCCGTCGCGCGCATCAGGCAGGCCATGCAGCGGGTGGCATCGAATGACGGCGCGGACGTGCTCTGGTTCAAGAAGGTCGATAGTGTCCTGCGTGGCCATCCCCTAGCGGAAACTCTGGCCATGCTGCGCGAAGGCGGATTTCAGCGCTGTGTATTTGCCCCGGCCTTTCCCGAATTGGGACGCGTGACCAGGGGCGGGCGCCAGTTCGTTCGCGCCCCGGACGGTGGCTGGCAGGAAACGACGCAGGGCGATCTGCGTGCCGCGTTTCAACACCTGGCGCCCGGATTGGAAATCCACGTGGTGGATGCGGCCAGCCAGCAGGATCTGCGCGCGGCAACCCTGCCCTTTCGCCATCTGCCCGGAACGCTGTGGGCCGGCAGCCGCGGTTTGGCCGAAGCGCTGGCGCCGGGCATCACAACGCTTCCACGCCCGCCGGTCGGGCTATTTGTCCTTGGCACCAGCCATCAGGCAACCCGCGCCCAGGCGCACGCCGTGCGTCAAGACATCCGATCCGTCGGCGCAGGGGTGATTTCGGTAAGCGTAGCCTGAACCCCACCTTCCGAGCTTTGTCTGATCGGCTCATTGGAACGTTGTGATGATCAGGACGGAGTTTCTCCATGGAGGCTACATTGGAGGTTCTCCCGGTCGGCGGTCGGGGTCGCCGGAACCGGAAGTGGCCGGATGATTTGAAGGCGCGGATCGTGGCGGAGACACTGTTGCCGGGGGTGACCGTGAACACCGTTGCGCTGCGGCACGGTGTGCCGGCGAACCATGTGTCCTCGTGGCGGACACTGGCGCGCAAAGGGCGGCTGGTGCTGCCGGCGCCGGAGGATCCGGTGGAATTCGCGGCGCTGATGGTCGGCCCGGTTGGTGAAGCCGCGGGTGGAGACGCGTCCACGGCGGACCGGCCCGAGATTGTCGCGGGCGCGGTGGTGATCCGTCTGGAAGCGGGCGCTACCCCTGACCGGATTGCCTCGGTCGTGCGTGCCCTGGCTGCCAGCCCATGATGTTCCCGTCCAGCCGGGTGCGGATCATGGTCGCGACCAGGCCCATCGACTTCCGCAAAGGTCATGACGGGTTGGCGGCGCTGGTGTCATCCCAACTGCGCAAGGATCCGTTTACCGGCACGGTATTTGTGTTCCGCTCGCGTAAGGCAGACAGACTGAAGCTGCTCTTCTGGGACGGCACTGGCTTGGTGATGGCCTACAAGCGGCTGGAGGAGGCGAGCTTCACCTGGCCCGCGATCAAGGACGGGGTGATGGCACTGAACCATGCCCAGTTCGAGGCGCTGTTTGCGGGGCTCGACTGGCGCAAGGTAAAGGCGTTGGAGGCGCGCCCGCCAGCTGCGGCAGAGTGAATCAACCGCTTGGTTTTGCGTGTTTTTGCGGGGGTTTTATGGTAGCTCCAGCCCATGCAAACCGCACCCGCCATCGACCTTTCCACCATCCCTGCCGCGCAACGTGCGGCTGTTCTGGCGTTGATGGAAACGGTGGCGGCGCTGACGGAAATCACCCGGCGGCAAGAGCATCTCATCGCCGAGCTGAACCATGCGCTGCATGGCAAACGCTCGGAAAAGCTGTCTGAAGATGAACGGCAGCTGGCGTTTGAGGATCTGTCCATCGCTCTGGCCGAGGTCGAGGCGGAGAAGGAAATCCGTGCCGCCAAGGCGGGCGATGGCGCGGCCAAACCCGCGCCGAAGCGCACCATTGGCAATCTGCCGGCCGCGCTCCTGTGATCGGGCGGGTTTGGTCAAGTATCCAGCGAGCAGGTCCTTGCTTCTGTCCGTGGTCGGCATGCCGCCACAAGATGCGGACTATGGTGAGGCGGGCGGCTCCAATCTGTATCTCGTGCTTTCTGCGACATGGGCAGATACGAGCTCATCCCGTCCTCCGTCCCTGCTCGGGACACCACCCACCCACAGAGGGCGGATCGATTACGCGCAGTTTTGTCCTAGCAAGGAGGTGCGCGTGTTGAGGTCTTGATGCATCGTTTCGTCATGCCTCGGCGAAGTCCTGCGCCGAGGCCGGTTCCTTTGTTGTCGCCCAGAACGCCGTCCCGGATTTCCACATCGCCAGCAGCATTGTGGCCAGTTTCCGCGCCACGGCCACGATCGCCTTCTTCATGCAGGTTCTCTTGGCGACGCGCAGACCCCAGGCCTTCAAGGGTGACATGAGACGCACGCGTCCCAAAATGGCTGCCGCCGCCTCGAAGAGCATGGTTCGCACACGCGCATCGCCGCCCTTCGTAATGCGGCCAACGATATCGGTCTTGCCCGACTGCCATCGGCGCGGTGTAAGTCCCAGCCATGATCCGACGTCACGTGTCCTCCGGAACCGGACAGGATCGTCGACTGCGCTGCGGAAACTCAGGGCTACCACCACGCCCACACCGGGGACTGTCATCAGCAGTCTCGTGACCGGATCCGCCTTGGCCAGCGCGACAAGGCGCCCTTCGACCGTCGCAAGTTCCGCAAGCAGCAGGCCGCGGACGCGCAACATCGCCTCGACAATCTGTTCAAGCACGTCCTGACCTGCCGCCAGTTCCCGGGCCCGGGCATCCCAGTTCGGTCGCGTGACCGCACCCATCTTCAAGCCGAAATTGCGCAAGGCGGCTCGCAGCGAGTTCTCGGTCGCGGTGACCTTCTCCACGAGGAACGCGCGCATCGTCAGCAGCGCCCGCGTTTCCTGGGCATCCAGGGATTTGACATGCACACGCTTGAACCAGCCGAGGCGGACGAGTTGAGCAATTCCACGCGCGTCATTGCGATCCGTCTTCACCCGCATGGCCGCGAAGGCCGCACGAACATGCCGCGCTTCCATCACCGACACCGAGAACCCTTCTTTTGTCAGCCCATCGTAGAGCCACTGCGACAGTCCGCCGGTCTCGAGGCCGACATGTTCGATCTTTCGACCCTTGTGGCGAATGGATCTTGCCAGCGCCTGCGGGTCACTGGTGCACCGTCCTTCCTTCACGATCCGTCCGCCTTCATCAACGACGCAGAAATGCGTCTCATCCAACGACACGTCGAGGCCAACGAAGAATTCCATCGCATGATCTCCCTGATTGGTTCCGGTGGGAGACATTGTCCCAACGGCAGGTCCTGGCGCATAGCCCGATCAGCGCATCTGTTTCGCCAGAGCCAGATCCTCGCCCGTGCGGGCCTTGATCTGCACCGCGCAGTCTTGGCCGACTGGGTCGGCAAGGCTGCGTTCCACCTGAAACCCATCGTCGACCGGCTGGCCGAACATCTGAAGCGGTCATCCAAGCTATTCATGGATGAGACGACAGCCCCGGTGCTGGATCCGGGGCGCG
>JALQYS010000169.1 GCA_023254015.1 Paracoccaceae bacterium | reverse complement strand
GCCAAAGGGTTTCCAGCTCTTTCAAACGCTTGCCAAGGGCGGCCCCGGAAAGCGCGGGCATCAGATCGGCCGCCGCGACCGGAAAGCGGGCAGCCGCCCCCCGGGCCACATCGGCCTGCCAATCGGGCGGCAGGGGGCTTTCCATCAGGGCCGCGCGGGCAAGAACCGCATCCGCGCCTGTCTCGGCCCCCAGCGTCCAGCCCAGCGCGGCAGGGGACAAAAGCCCACCCGCCGCCGCGCGCAGGGCGGCAACCGTGGCCGTATCGGCGCGCGACAGGCGCAGCACCTCGCCCGGGTTCTCACCGCCGATCACGGCCAGCCGGCGCTGCCAGCGAAGGGGCATGCCCGCCTCAAGATGGATCAGTGGGGCCAGCGCGCGTGGGTCGGCCCCCGGCACGGCATGGGCCAGAACGCCGGCCTGTGCCATGGCGGCAACAGACGGCGCCGGATCGGGCGCCGCCAGAAGCTTGCGCATCTCGGCCCCGACGCGCTCGCGCGACAGCCCGGCGAGACCGTCCGCCAGTTCGGCACAGGCCGCCAGCCCCTCGGCATCAAGGCCCTGCATCGGGTCGCCATAATGGGCGTGAAAGCGGAAAAAGCGCAGGATTCGCAGGTAATCCTCGCGGATGCGATGCTGCGGGTCGCCGACGAACCGCACCCGCCGCGCCAGCAGGTCGGGCAGGCCGCCCAGCGGGTCAACCACCTGCCCCCGCGCATCGGCGTAAAGCGCGTTCATGGTGAAATCACGCCGCGCGGCATCTTCGACAATGTCGGTGGCAAAGGCCACCACGGCACGGCGGCCATCGGTTTCAATATCGCTGCGAAAGGTTGTCACCTCATGCGGCACGCCCTCGGCAATCACCGTCACCGTGCCGTGGTCAATACCCGTGGGCACCACCCGCAACCCGGCCCCTTCGGCCAGCCGCGTCACCTCTGACGGCAAGGCATCGGTGGCAATGTCGACATCGGCGACCGGCACCCCCAAAAGCGCATTGCGCACACAGCCGCCGACGAACAGTGCCCGATGACCTGCCCCTTCCAGCACAGCGCAGAGGGCCTGAGTGCCCGGCTGCGTCCGCCAGTCGCCCGTCACCTTCATGCCGAAACCCTCTCGGCCAGCCCCCGCAGGATGCGCGCTGTGGCCCCCCAAATGTAATAGGGACCATAAGGCACGATGTAGAAATGCCGCCATTCGCCGCGCCAGCGCCGCCGTTCGATCAGATAGTTCCGCCGGTCCAGCACATGGGCCAGCGGCACGGTGAACACCTCATCCACCTCGCCCGCCTCGGGAACCGGGGTGAAGTCAGCGGTCACGCGGGCAAGGATGGGCGTCACGGCAAAGCCCGTCACGGTCTCATGAACCGGCAGGCGGCCCCAGATATCCACCGCCGTTTCCGGCAGACCGATTTCCTCGCGCGATTCGCGCAGGGCGGCGGCCTCAAGACTGGCATCTTCCGGATCCAGCTTGCCCCCGGGCAGAGCGATCTGGCCGGGGTGGTGTTTGAGATGCGACGCGCGTTTGGTCAGGATCAGCCGGTCACCCCAAGCCGCCACCAGCACCGCCGCCGGGCGCAAGACCCGGTCGGGCGGCAAGGGGATGGCAGGATTCAGATCGAAATCCGAAGAATCGCCTCCGGGGCGCGCAAGCGCGTCGCGCAGGCGAAAGCTGTCAGACATTCTTGGCCTCGAACCCCAGCGTCAGGGGGTCCAATTCGTAATGCGCGCTGCAGAACTGGCAATCGGCCGTCACCACGCCCTGATCGGTCGTCATCTTCTGGATGTCCTTGGCCGAATAGATCGACATGGCCTGCCGCACCTTGTCTTCCGAACAGGAACAGCCAAAGCGCACCGGCTGCACACCGAACACCCGCGGCTCTTCTTCGTGGAACAGGCGCACCAGAAGGTCTGTCGGCGCGACCGACGGACCGATCAGCTCCAGTTCTTCGACCGTGTCGAGCAGCGTATTGGCCCGCGTCCAGTTTTCGGCCTCATCGCCCGCCAGAATGTCGCTGTGGGTCAAAAGGCCGCCCTCGCCAGAACCGCCTTCACCGGCCGCCTCGCGATGGCCACCGATGGATGGCATGTGCTGCAGCATCACGCCACCCGCCCGCCAATGCGCCGTGCCCCCCGGAACCTGGCTTTTGCCATAGGTCAGCGAAAAACGGGTGGGAAGCTGTTCGGACTGGGCGAAATAGGTCTCGGCACAGGCGGCAAGCGAGCCGCCGGCGATGGGCGTGAACCCCTGATAGGGCAGCATCCCCTCACCCTGATCGATCATCACGGCGAAATAGCCGTCACCGATCTGGTCAAACGGATTGCCCGCCGGGTCCAGCCTTTCGGCGTCATAGCTGGCATAGGCGCGGATGCGGGCCGGCTCGCCCTCTTCAGAGGGGCCATAGTAATCGGTCGCGATCAGCCGCGCCGGACCCTTGCCGCGCACCTGCAGCGACAGTTTCCAGCGCAGCTTCACCGATTGGCCGATCAGGGCGGTCAACAGCGCCGTCTCGGCCACCAGCGCCTCGATCACGGCGGGGTAGTTGTGTTGCTTCAGCACCTGATCCAGAACGCCGTCCAGACGGGCGACGCGGCCGCGGATGTCGGCACGGTCAAGCTGAAAAGGCAGGACGGTATCGTCCCAGGCGATGGTCTGCGCGGTCATGTGGGGTTTCCTAAGTCTGCCGTTCTTGGCATATCGCGCCTATATAGTCAGGGCAACCGCCGCACCAAGGGGGCAAGGATGATTAGACGCTTTGGCGAGCCGGTGAAAGCGGGGCAAAGCTATCGCAGGCGGCCCGGCATCTATGCCATCCTGCTGCGGGGCGACGACATCCTGCTGACCCATCAGGCCGAGCCGCATGCCGAATTCCAACTGCCGGGCGGCGGGATTGATGCGGGCGAACACCCGATCCCCGCGCTTCATCGCGAAGTGATGGAGGAAACCGGCTGGCGCATCACCGGGGTCCAGCGCATCGGGGCCTTTCGCCGGTTCTGCTACATGCCCGATTACGGGTTCTGGGCAGAAAAGCTGTGCAGCGTCTATCTGGCCCGCCCGACCCTGCGCCTTGGCCCGCCGACCGAGCCCGGCCACAGCGCCCATTGGATGCCCGCACGCGAAGCAGTTCAGGTTTTGGGCAATGCAGGGGACCGGGCCATGCTGGCAAGCGTTCTGGCCCGCCGCTGATCACGGTCCGCGATAGTCAAAGATCAGTGCCGAGATGTCATCGGGGAAATCCTGCCCTCCGGCATGGGCCGCCAAATCCCAGATCAACGCCTCCATCAGATCGGCCGAGGCAAGGCCCGCGTTGTCGGCCAGAAGCTGGCGCAAGCCGTCACCGCCCAGTTC
>JALQYS010000133.1 GCA_023254015.1 Paracoccaceae bacterium | reverse complement strand
TGGCGCGTCGTGCCCGCTACCGGCGGGGCGTGGGAGCCGGCCTCACCTTCGGGTTGGCTGGTCCATGACACCCTGTCGGCCCGTCTGCACCCACGCATGGCGGCCGCAGCCACGGTCGCGGCGATCACGGCCAAGGGCGGTGAGATCGTGATCGGCAATGCCGCCAATGAAGGGCTGGTGATCTGGGCAACCGGCGTGCAGGGTCTGTGCGATCTGACTGCCGATCTGGGCCGGCCGGTGGGCGATGGCGTCAAGGGGCAGGCGCTGTTGTTGCAGTTTGACGCCCGCACCGCACCGCAGCTTTACGCCGACAGCCTGCATATCATTCCCCACGCCGATGGGACCGTGGCGATCGGATCAACCAGCGAACACAGCTGGACCGATGAAACCGGCACTGACAGCCAGTTAGAGACTGTTTTGGTCCGCGCCATCACCGCCCTTCCCATTCTTGCGGCGGCCCCGGTGCTGGAACGCTGGGCCGGAATCCGGCCGCGCGCCAAGACAAAATCGCCGGTCCTTGGGGCATGGCCGGGACGCGCAGGCCATTTCGTGGCCAATGGCGGGTTCAAGATCGGCTTTGGCATGGCCCCCAAGGTCGCCACCACCATGGTTGATCTGGTGCTGGACGGGTGCGACGGCATTCCCGATGGCTTTCGCCTTTAAGGTCTTGCCCCATCGCACGGCTTCGCCCATCCTCCCCCCATGCGCCGCTTTATCCCGCCCGATCTGCTTGCCGCCTTCTGGCGTTTCTACCGGCGCACCGAACAGGCGGAGCTTGACCTGATCGCGGCCGGGGTCGCCTTTTATGGCTTTCTGGCCATCTTTCCGGCTGCGGCGGCGGTGATTGCAATCTGGGGGTTTGTGTCAGATCCCGCCGTCATCCGGCAGGAGCTTGAGCTTTTTCGTCCCGTCCTGCCGCCCGATGTGATGACGCTGATCGTCGATCAGATCGAAGGCCTGATGAGCGTCACCTCCTCGAACCTTGGGCTGACAACGGTTCTTTCGACGGCTTTTGCCTTGTGGTCGGCGCGGGCGGGCGTGGCGGCGCTGATCCGCGGGCTGAACGCCATTCACCAGCGCCCGAACCGGTCGGGCCATTGGCACCAGTTACGCGCCGTGGCGCTGACCTTTGTTCTGGTCGGGCTGGTTCTGGCGGCGCTGGTGCTGTCGGTGATCCTGCCGCTGATCGTGGCTTTCCTGCCGTTGGGCAGTTTCGGGCTGAAGGCCTTGCAGGGCACCAACATGGCGCTGGGTCTGGGCCTTGGTATTCTGGCCATGGCGCTGGCCTACAGGCTCGGCCCGAACCACGGCCGCAACCCGCCGCCGATGCTGTCCTGGGGGCTCTTGGTGGCCGTGGTGCTGTGGGTTCTGGCGACGCGGGGTTTCATGTTCTATCTGGAGAATTTCCCCAGCTACAATCGCATCTACGGATCGATCGGGGCGGTGGCCGCGCTGATGATGTGGCTTTACGTCTCTGCCTATGCGGTCCTTCTGGGCGCCGCCGTCGATGCCGAGCGGCACCGGCGCAAACGTCAGTAGTCCTTTTCCAGAAAGATGCCCAAGCCGGTCTGCCCGTCCGACCCTGCAGTGCCGCGCAGGGTGATGCTATCGGTCAGATCGAGGTTCAGGTTGATCTCGGTCTTGCCATCCTGACCCAGCGTCACCTCGGTATAGGCGTTCTTGCCGATGTATTTGCCGGCCGTCACCTCGGCGCCGCCTTCGGCTGTTGTCTTGACGTCCAGATTGTCTACCCCGATGCCCGTCCGCAGGCGCGAGATCACCCCTGCCCCACCCTGACCGGCAAGGGTTGCCACCGCATTGGCCAGTTGCAGCGCCTGCAAGGCCGACAGGTTCTGCAGCCCCTGACCGAACAGAAGCTGTGCCAACACCTCTTCTTCGGGCAATTCCGGGGCAGAGGTGAAATTGACCTTGGGATCATTGGCCTTGCCCTCGATCACGACATTGGCGGTGATGCCATCGCTTTCGGTGCTGGCGACAACGCGCAGGAAGGGGATCAGGTCGCCCTCAAGCTGCAAGACCGCCTCGGACAGGTCAAAGCGTTTGCCAAGAATGTCCAGCCGCCCGCGGATCAGGTTGAAGGCACCCGCCGGGGCAAGGGCCGACAGGCTGCCCAAAAGCCGAACCTCGCCGCCCAGCTCGGCATCCAGCCCCCTGCCCCGCACAAACAGCCGGTTCGGCGCAGAAATCGTGACATCCAACCCCAGATCCCTGCTAGCCGAGCGCCTGGCCTTGGCCACGTCCTCCACCAGCCCGGCGCGTGCACGGGTGGCCCGAACCTGGGCAGGTTCATTGACATGGCGCAGGTCGGGCAAACCGGCCGCGCCGCCAAACCCGGTCGAGGGCACGCGGAGCTCGGTCTCGATCAGATCGATGCGACCGGCCAGCAAGGGCCGCGCCAGAAGCGGGCCGGTAAGCCGCAACTCTCCCTTCAGGCGGGTGTCATACAGGCTGGCGTCGCGCAGGGTCACCCCTTGCAAGGCGATGCCAAGCGCCGAAGAAAATGGCTCTGACAGGCCGATTGTGCCGGAAACAGCCACCTTGCCGGCGGTGGTCAGGGGCAAGGTGGCGTCGATGTCGGCGCGCCCCCCGGAAAGGTTGGCACGGGCGGAAATGCCGTCGAAGGCAAAGGCCAGGGTCGGGTCGGAAAGCCGCCCGCCCTGCAGCGTCACCGGCCCCGAGATTGACGACAAGGCCAGCGGCCCGTTCAGCCGCAGGTCAAACCCGACCTGTCCGGCAATCGACCGCGGCAGGATGAAGGCATTGGCCAGCGCCGCCTGCGCCCGGCCACGGATGGTCAGATCGCTGCGCTCTGGCCCGATGCGCCCCTTGATGGCTGCGTCAATCCCTCCCGGCCCCTTGCCGGCGACATCCACCTGCGCGCCCTTGGCGTCATGAACGATCTTGCCCGACAGTGACACCGCGCCGGGGAATTCCGGCAGCAAAAGACCAAGGTTGCGCAAACGCGCACCAAGACTGAGTGTCTGGACCGCGCCATCGGCCATCCCGGTCACCTCGGCCGTCATCTCGGGGTTGGTCAGGCTGGCGCGGTTGATGGTGAGCGCGCCCGAAGTCAGCGCCAGATCGGCCTGCAGGCGGCTTTCGCCGGTCAACAGCCGGTCGATCTCGGCATTGCCGCTGCGCAAGCGCTGCCCGGTGGCCGTCGCCACAATATGGGCGGCATCCAGCGGGCCGGTCAGCTGCGCCTCGGCCGAAAGAACGCCGCCAAAGCCTGCACCCAGCACCGAAAGGTCGCTGAAACGCATCCCGGCGGTCAGATCGCTGGCCGAGGAGGAGATGAGCCCCGCCGCGCTGGCCTCAAACGCATTGGCGGCAAGGCGGCCATCGGCAAGGCGCAGGCCGGTTTCATCGCGGCGAAGCTGGCCGGAAAGCTGGGCCGTTCCGCGCAACAGCCCGTCCAGCATCGGCTGGCCCAGGCTCAGGTCTTGCCCGTCGGCCTGAAGCGACAGATCGAAGGCGCCGGTCAAGGGCTCATATCGTCCCGAAATCCCGGCCCGGGCCGCACCTGCCAGCGGCATCTGCGCCACGGCATCCAGCCGCGACAGGTCTTGCAGGTCGGCTGTGATCGCTCCGGTCAGGGCAAAGCCGTCTTGCAGGCCGGAAATCCGGGCATCCGCAGCGGTAAGACCGTAATCCTCACCCCGCAGGTCCAGAGTCGAAAGCGAAAGGCCCTCGATCCCGCTGCGATACTGCAGCCGGGCATTGCCAGACAGGACTGAGCCAAGCGCCTTGGCCGTGGCAGCATCGGCCGGCTCCAGCCCTTCGGCAGTGAACTGCAGGCTGGCATCAAACTCACCCGGGGCAATCTGGCCAGACCCTTCCAGTGTCAGAAGCGAGGCCCTGAAATTGTCTCTATTCAGCCCATAGACCGTTGTTCTGGCCGTCCAACCGTTGCCCTTTTGCCGATCAAAACCGATCGCAAGATCGGCGCTGGACAGGCGCATCGGCAGGGCGGTGGACAGGGGCAGCAGAACGGGCGCCCCATCGGCCCGGGCAATCCTGCCCTGCAGGTCGAACGCCGTTGGTTGGCCATCGGCGGCCAGCGACAGAGAGCCGGAAAGATCCAGCGCCGCAGCCCCCAGCCGCAGGCGCGACAGATCCATGCGGCCGTCGGCATGGGCTGTGCCAGAGGCGACAAGCTCGACCCTGTTGCCGAAGAAGGCCGCGTAATCCGGCAGGAACAGCGGCGCAACATCGCCCGACAGGTTGGCCGCAAAGCCGGTCTCATCCTGCGTCGACTGCGTGACAATGCGCCCGGCCAGTCTGGGCTGACTATCGGTTTCCAGATCGACATCGGCCACAAAGCTACGGATCGGCCCGCTGCCCGCCAGTTTGAAGGCGGCCGCCGGCAGGCCGGGCAGATCAAGGGCCGAAGCCACCAGCCCGCCCGGCCCCTCGGTCATCTCAAGATCCAGCACCAACTTGCGGCTGTCGTTGGCATAGCTGGCTGTCAGCGCAATACGGCCCTCGGGGCCCGCATCCTGCCGATCCAGCCGCAGATTGGCCTCGCCTTCGCCGCCCGCCAGAGTCAGCGCCGCCTCAAGCCGGCCCTCGACAGGTTGGCCCAGCACATCGGGACCAAGCTGGATGCGCCCGGCGGCCAAGCGGCCGATCTGAACCGAAACCGGAAGGTCAGGCAGGCTGAACTCACCCGCCTCCGGCTGCGCCGCCCCGTCAGAGGCGGGCATCCGGTCAAGGATGATTTCGCCCGCCGAAAGTTCGTTGACCGAAAGGGTTCCGCCCAGCAGGGCGCTGCGGTTCCAGTCCAGCGCCACATCGCGCAGCGTCAGCCAGACTCCCTGATCGTCGGCAATGGTCAGTTCGGCAATCCGGGCCCGCGACGACAAAGCGCCCGCAAAGCCCGTGATCACAACCTGCCGACCGGCGTCGGAAAGGTTGTCCTCCAGAAAGGCGGTCAGATAGCTGCGATCATCGCTTTGCGCTAGGGCGGGCAGCGGCAGAAGGCACAAGGCAAGGGCGGTTGAGCGTTTCATCAGAAGGATTGCCCCAGACCGAGGTAAATCTGCAGCCCGTTTCCGGTCTTGCCGCCGACGGGCGCAGCAACATCCAGCCGAAGCGGCCCGATCCCGGTGGCATAGCGCACGCCCAGACCGGCCCCTGCATGCCAATCGCCGATACCGTTGAAAAATCCGCCGACGTCGATCCGCCCCACATCGACAAAGCCGACGATGCCAATGGTTTCGCTTGCCTTGACCCGCGCCTCCAGCGAACCGCCAAGAAAGTGATTGCCGCCAATGGGCAGCGACAGGCCGCCGCGCGCCACCGTCACGCCCAGCGACTGATAGGGCTGCCCGCGCACGGTTCCCGCGCCGCCCGAATAGAACAGATCGTTCCGGGGAGTTCCCAAAAGCGAGGCACCATAGATGGCCCCAGCCTGCAGCCTTGCAGCGAAAACCAGTCTCTGTTCGGCGCCCAGAGCCTTGTATCCGCGCATGTCCATCGTGGCGCGGACCCCGTTCTCGGTGATACCGAAACCTCGGAACGGCTTGACCTCGGCATCGAGGTAGAAACCGCGCTTGGCATCGGTCGTGCTGTCCCGCCGATCCCAGGTCAGGCCCAGCGGCAGGGCAAGTTGGCGATACCTGAACTGCCCCAGCGCGTCCGTGATCGAGGCGTATTCATAGGACAGCCCGGCCCGACCGGTGAGGCTGTCAGAGAACACGTGCGACAGCGTAACCCCGGCGCTGGCGACGTCGGCGTCGTAGTCTTCTTCATCCAGATGGCCGATCTCGAATGCCAGCCCCAGATTTGTGTCTGGGGTCAGGGTGGCCGGCCGGTCGATCTTGGCACCAATAACATAGTCCATGCCGCCCGATTGCGTGCCGATATTGCTGACCTCGGCACCCAGTTCCAGCCGCTCGGCCCCGCCCAGAAGATTGCGGTGCAGCCAGCTTGCTGACAGCAACAACCCGTCCATGCTGGCCAGTTCCGCGCCAAGGCTATAGTGCCGGGGCTTCTGTTCGACCAGAGTCGCGGTGATGCCCAAAAGGTCGGGCCGAGTGATGGCCTCGTCCTCGGTCAGGGTGGCGGATTTGAACACCCCGGTCCGCCGCAGACGGGTCGCCGCGCGATCAAGTTCCTTTGGGTCAAAGCGCTCGCCCTCGGGCAGACCGGCGATCTTGCGGATGCGGCCCTCGCGCATGCGGTCCTGGCCCTGCACCTCCAGCCGGCCAAAGCGCAAGACGGGGCCGGGTTCAACCCGGATGGCGGCCGACAGGGTGGCGCTGGCATGATCGGCGACAATACTTTGCCCGGCGATCCGCGCCTTGGCATGGCCCAGCGACCGCCAGCCTTCCACACCTGCCGCCGCAGCACCCAGGATGACTCCGCTTTCGGCAGCGGCATCGGGGCGAAACCCCTCGGGCAGTTTCGTGCGCGGGGCCAGCGGATCAACCGCGGCGCGCGACAGGGAAAAGCGCGGGCCGGGATCAACCGTGATCTTGATATGGCCGATCCGCGCCGGGGTATCCAGAGGCGGGATCGACGCAACCTCGCGCCCGTCGGCATAAACGTGGATGACGCCCGAATAGTGGCCATGGGCATAAAGCGTGTTGAGCAGCGCGGCATATTCCGCCCGGCCATTGGTCAGCACATCCTGCGGCGCGGCCTCGCCCGTCTGTTCGCCCGACAACAGAACAGAGGCCGCCCGCAGTTTCGACGCCAGATCCTTGTCCGGTGAAGAGACAATGAATTCAACCGCATCGATTGCCTGCGCCGATGACGCGGCAAGGACCAGCGCCAAAACGCCAAGTCGACCCAAACAACGGATCGTTGCGGCTGCCATGAAAACCCCCAAAGATAGCGGGAACAGTATCGCAAGCCCGCCGCCCTGGCGCAATCGGAACCGACAGGAAACACAGCCTTTTGCACTGCCCCACGCCGTTGGAAACATCGCCTTATGATTGGAGGTCAGACATGGGCAGCTTAGGACCAATCGTTGCGTGACAGAACGATCAGGCGGTGCGGCATGTCTGAACTTGAAATCGGCGGGAACCTTTCAGACCGGCTGGAAATGCTGACCCACAGCCTTGGCTACCCGTTCTCGGGCCGCCTTTCGGGACGCAACATCGTGGTTCCCAAGCATGGTGACACCGCCATAACCGGCACCTTCCATTTCTCCACGCTGATCGAATTCGGGGCAAGCAACATGTATCCCCTGACGTTGCGGGATTTCGATCTGGATGCAGCCGGTTTTCTTTAGCGCTTCACGCTGGCCGTGACATAGTTCACCGACAGGTCGCGGTCAGACAGGCCCCAGCGCCACGAGACGGGGTTGAACACCATGCCCTTCCTGTCCACCGGCTCCAGCCCGGCCCGGCGGATCAGATCATAAAGTTCGTCCGGGGTGATGAACTTGGCCCAATCATGCGTGCCTTTGGGCAGCCAGCGCATGACCCATTCGGCGCCGATGATCGCCATCATGAAGGATTTCGGATTGCGGTTCAGCGTCGAGCAGATCATCAGCCCGCCCGGTCTCAAGAGCTGCTGGCAGGCGGTCAGATAAGCCAGCGGATCGGCCACATGCTCGACCACCTCCATGTTCAGCACGACATCGAACGCCTCACTCGCAGCGGCCATGTCCTCGGCGGTGGTGATGCGGTAGTCGATGGTCAGGCCCGACTGTTCGGCATGAACCTGCGCCACCGGGATGTTGCGCGCGGCGGCATCGGCCCCCACGACATCGGCGCCCAACCGCGCCATGGGTTCCGACAAAAGGCCACCCCCACAGCCGATATCAAGGATGCGAAGGCCCCGGAAGGGCTGCGGCCCGGCAATATCACGGTCGAATTCGGCCGCGATCTGGGTTGTGATATAGTCCAGCCGGCAGGGATTCATCAGGTGGAGCGGCTTGAACTTGCCGTTCGGGTCCCACCATTCGGCAGCCATGGCTTCGAACTTGGCCACTTCGGCGGGGTCGATGGTGGTGGTCATGCGGAACTCCTTGCACGTCGGCGCGATGAAGCGCAGTCTGTTCGCGGTATATAGGACGATGATGGATCAGAGATCAGGCCAAAAGCGCGCAGCCGACTATCTTTATCCGCCGATCGAGCCCTTTGACCAAAGGGTGATCGAGGTGGGCGACGGCCACCGCGTGTTTGTCGAGCAATGCGGCAACCCGGCGGGTGTGCCGGTTCTTGTGGTGCATGGCGGTCCGGGTGGCGGCTGCAGCCCGGCCATGCGGCGCTATTTCGATCCGGCGCATTACCGCGTGGTGCTGTTCGACCAACGCGGCTGCGGGCGCTCCCGTCCTCATGCGAGCGTCGAAAACAACACCACATGGCATCTTGTGCGGGACATCGAGGTGATTCGGCAGGCGCTGGGTGTCGGGCGTTTCATCCTGTTCGGCGGCAGCTGGGGCGCCTCTTTGGCGCTGATCTATGCGATCACCCATCCTGAACGGGTGGTCCATATGGTCCTGCGCGGCATCTTCCTGATGACCCGGGCCGAGCTGAACTGGTTTTATGGCGGCGGGGCAGGGGCGTTCTACCCCGATCTGTGGGCGCGCTTCGTGGC
>JALQYS010000454.1 GCA_023254015.1 Paracoccaceae bacterium | reverse complement strand
CCCGCAAGTGCGGCCAGGACCGATCCGCCGCGCCACAGGTAAAGCCCCGCAAGGATCAACGCCACGACATGCGGCCAGCGCTGCCAGATGCACAGCACACAAGGCGCAAGACCGCCAAGATACTGGAACGCCAGCGCGCCCAGCAAAAGCCCGGCAGAGCCAAGGGCGGCGAGAAGGGCAAGTTGCGTTCGGGTCATGGCAGCCTCAGATCAGGTTGGACAGCGCCCAGACCGCACCCGCCGCCACAAGGACGACAGCCACGATCAGGCTGAATCGACGGGCGACGAATTCGGCCATCGCCCGGCCATGGCGCTGCAACAGCCAGGCCAGAAGATAGAACCGCGCCCCCCGGGCGACGATGGCAGAAAGGATGAACAATGTCAGGTCAAAGGACACCAGACCTGACAGGATCGTGACCACCTTCATTGGTGGCAGGTGCGAAAAGCCCGAAGTCACCAGCAACATCAGAATGGTGCCGGTGCCGGTTGCGTCTTTCAGCGCCTCGAAGGCTTCCATCTTGCCGTAGAACTGCAGCAGCGGCTGGGCCAAGAGCTCAAAGGCGTAATGCCCGATCAGCCAACCGAGCACCCCCCCCAGAACCGAGGTGAGCGAGGCCAGAAACGCCAGGCGATAGGCGCGGTCCGGGCGGGCCAGCACCATCGGCACGAACAGCACATCCGCCGGAATGGGAAAGACCGAGCTTTCGACAAAGGACACCACGCCAAGGGCCTTTTCGGCGTGGCGCGAGCCTGCCCATTTCAGCGTCCAGTCGTAAAGCCTGCGAAACATTGCCCGGTCCTGCCCGTTTGCCGCCAAAGCGCACGGTGCGCGCGCAAGGTCAAGCCGACAGATCGCCTCGGGTGTATGCAACCTGGGGGAAGGGCGGTATGCTGCCCTAAGGACGTGGTTCGACAGGGGTATGTCATGGAATGGCGGGGCCGCCGGCAAAGTCGCAACATCGAGGACCGTCGCGCGGCCGGGGGTGGCGGTGCGGCGCGGGTGGGCGGGCTGGGCCTTCTGGCGATTCTAGTGGTGGGCTATTTCCTTGGCATTGATGTCACCCCGCTTCTAACCGATCCGGGTCTCGGGCAGGATGAGACCCCGGTCGAACTGACCGAGGCCGACCGCGCGGCAGGGGAATTCGTGGCCGTGTCGCTTGGCTATACCGAGGAGATCTGGGCGAAGGCGTTCAAGGATCAGCTCGGCCGCCGCTATGCGCCGGTGACGCTGGTGCTTTACAAGGGCATCGCAGCCTCGCCCTGCGGCAGTGCCTCGGGGGCGACGGGGCCGTTCTATTGCCCCGGCGACCGCAAGGTCTATCTCGACACCGATTTCTTCACCACGATGGAGCGCCAGCTTGGCGCGCGGGGCGATTTCGCCATGGCCTATGTCGTGGCCCATGAGGTTGCCCACCATGTGCAGGACGAGTTGGGGATTCTGGGGCAGGCCAACCAGATCCGCGCCGGGGTGAGCGAGGCCGAAAGCAACCGCATCTCGGTGATGATCGAACTGCAGGCCGATTGTCTGTCAGGCGTCTGGGCGCGCGGGGTGCACAAGGAGTTCGGCGCCATTGAGGCGGGCGATTTCGAAGAGGCGCTAAGGGCCGCCCGCGCCATCGGCGATGACACCTTGCAGCGCAACGCGGGGCGCCTGCCCATGCCGCACACCTTTACGCATGGCACATCGGCCCAGCGGGCCAAGTGGTTCGACACCGGGCTGAAAAGCGGCGACATCCGCGCCTGCGACACCTTCGGTGCGCGGAATTTGTGACCGGCGCCGCGGGCCCGGTGCTTTGTCCCGGTTGACGCCGCCCGCAGGGGCGGCTACACCCGTCGCGCTGGCCCGAGTGGCGGAATGGTAGACGCAGAGGTTTCAAAAACCTCCGATCTTACGGTCGTGCGAGTTCGAGTCTCGCCTCGGGCACCAGCTTTCCTGACATCCTGACGTTCCACTGGCGCACATGCATGGCTTCTGGCTGGATCCGGTCGATGGTGATTCGGGGATTGGTAAGGTTAACAGCCACTTGATCGGCAAAGATCAGGCTGAACATCCGGCATTGGCGACAAGGTTGAAACAGCTTTGCCAAGATTTTGTTCAAAATTTGGCAGGCCTTCCTGCCGAATTTGGGGCAAATCATTGTTTCCGAATTAGAAACACTGACCTTGCGCGCCTTTCCAAAGGGCCGAGGAATCTCTAGATATTTCGCAGATTTGCCAGCCTTCCTTCGGTCAGCTGTTTCTCGGGCAGGAACAAGCGCCGCCTTGCAAGTGGCGCCAGGGCCCGCCTGACCAGGGCCAAGGCGGCCCTCTGACCCTGGCCTTTGCCACAATCCTGACTTTTTCCACTTCACCAAAAGGGATGGAGAATGTATCAAAAGAGAGTTCTCGGTGAGGACAGTCAGGCCGTGGGGGCGGCTGTTATGTGGTTGATGTCGAAAGACATCGCGGGTTGTGAAGGAAACGCTGCCGATACGTCTGGCCCGCTGCGGGCAGGATGATTGCAATCAGGTTTTGGCTTGGCAACGGGGATTCCCCGAACGGCATTCGTTTTTCTTGAACCTCCGCATGCAGCGGGCATCTGGGCGCGTCGCCCGGGTTCTCGGGGGCGCGTCTGGCCTTGGTTCCCTATGGGATCGGGGCAAGAGGTCGGTTGAGCCGCTTTTGCGGCTTCGTGCAAGCGAGGATGAAAGAATGCCGGTTTTCGCGCTTTATGAATTTGATGACGCCGATACAATTGCGCGCGACAGTGCCTTGGGCAACGGCGCACAGAACGGGATCTATCTGAACGGGGCCGCGGCCACGGCCGGAGAGGCGGTGCTGGATGGCGAGAATGATCTTGTCAAACTCTACCCCAACCCGACCTTCCAGATGGATCGCGGCACGCTGGACATCTCTTTCACGCTGGCCGACGACCCGCTGACGCAAACGCAAACCCTGCTGTCGCGCGACAGCGCCGGCACGACCGATGGCGGATACCGCATCGAGATCCTTGCCGATGGCGCAATTGTCATCAGCCATGAAACCGCGACCGGCATTGAAACCTTCGGCACCGCCCTAGGCTTTGCGCATCCGGGGGACGAGATCAGCCTCAGCTATTCCTGGGATCAGGGCGGGGCAGGCGGGCGGCTTGTCATCTCGAACGCCACGACCGGCGACAGCCATGCCGAGGATGTGCCGAACACGCTGACCATGGACATGTCGGGTCAGGGCATCAGCCAGCCCTGGATGATTGGCGCGGGTCAGGCGAATTCGGACCCGAACATACTGAACAACATCGACCAGCATTTCGCGGGCTCGGTGTCGATGTTCCAGCTGTCCGACACGGTCGACAACAAGGACGCCCCCGATGCGGTGGATGATGTCGCCGAAACCGACGAGGATACGCCCGTCACCATCGCCGTCTTGGCCAATGACAGCGATCCGACGGGCCAGCCGCTGACCGTGATCGCGGCCAGCGCGCCCAACGGCACTGTCAGTCTGAACCCCGACGGCACCATCACCTATACGCCCGCCCCGGATTTCAACGGCGAGGACACGATCACCTACACGGTGCGCGACCCGGACGGCAATCAGGACAGCGCCACGGTGACGGTCACGGTGAACCCGGTGAACGATGCGCCCGATGCACGGGACGACGCCTCGACCACGGCGTTCAACACGCCGGTGACTTTTGCGGTGCTGGGCAATGATACCGATGTTGACGGGGACGCCTTGGCGATCCTTGGCACGCCCAGCTCGGCCGATGGCACGGTGACGGTGAACGGCGACGGCTCGTTGACCTTTACGCCGAACGCCGGTTTCACGGGCGATGCGACCGTCAGCTATCAGGTGACCGATGGCAATGGCGGCACCGATACGGCCACCTGGACGATCACCGTTCAGGATGGCGGCGGCCGCGATGGCATCGTCTGGGGCACCACGGGCGACGATCTGATCGATCTTGGCTATGCCAATGACAATGACGGCGATTTCGTCGATGCGGGTGATGCGATCCTGCCGGGCGATGCGCCGCAGGATGACCGGATCATGGCGGGCAGCGGCAATGACACGGTTTCCGCCGGTCAGGGCGACGACTCGGTCGAGGGTGGCACGGGCGAAGACCTCATCAACGGCCAGAACGGCGAGGATACGCTTTTTGGTCAGGCCGGTGATGACACGCTGATCGGCCAGAATGGCAATGACACCATTTATGGCGGTGACGGAAGCGACTCGGTTCGGGGTGGCACGGACGATGATTTCATCGACACCAGCCGCGGCGGCCTGCCCTTGCCGGATCAGGATTACCCCGGCCTCTATGCCGCCGACGCCGACCCGAATGACGACCGCGACACCGTGCGCGGCGGCGAGGGCAATGACACCATCCTGACCGGCGATGATCGCGACGTGGTGGAAGGCGGCTATGGCAACGATCTGATCGATGCGGGCTTTGACGATGACTATGTCACCGGCAATCAGGGCAATGACACGATCATCGGTGCCGAGGGCAATGACACCATTGACGCCGGCTGGGGCGATGATCTGGTCTATGGCGGCTATGGTCCGGGCATTCCCGATGCGGTGAATATCCCCGACGCCACCGACCTGCGTCCGGACAACGGCCGTGACCTCATCAGCGGCGGTCTGGGCAATGACACGCTGTTCGGGATGGATGACGACGACACCCTTGATGGCGGTCAGGACAACGATCTCATTTATGGCGGCATCGACGAGGATTCGATCCGGGGCAATGTCGGCGATGACCGGCTGTTCGGGGATGAGGGCAGCGATACGGTTTCGGGTGGTCAGGGCAATGACACGATCACCGGCGGCGCGGGTGCTGACCTGTTGTCGGGCGAGGCGGATCGCGATGATTTCCTGGTTGGCAGCGCGGCGCAGGGCAGTGGCGATACCGTCCATGGCGGCGCGGGCGGCGATGACTTTGACCGTCTGATCCTGACCGGGGCCGGCCCCTATCGGTTGCGCGATGTGGTCGAGGACAGCGATGGCAATGGCATCGACGGCAGGGTGGAATTCCTGGACGCCGACGGCAATGTCACCGGCAGCCTGGCCTTTACCAACATCGAAGAGATCGTGCCCTGCTTTACTCCGGGAACGCTGATCGCCACGCCCAAGGGCGAGGTTCCGGTGGAAAGCCTCAAGGCCGGTGACCGGGTCATCACCCGCGACAACGGCCTTCAGGAAATCCGCTGGATCGGGCAAAAGGCGCTGGGCTGGAAGGATCTGGCCGCCAATCCGCATCTGAAGCCGGTGCTGATCCGTCAGGGCAGCTTGGGCAACGGCCTGCCGGAACGCGACATGATGGTGTCGCCGAACCACCGGATGCTGGTCGCCAATGACCGCACGGCGCTTTACTTCGACGAACACGAGGTGCTGGTTGCGGCCAAGCATCTGGTGGCGGCGGATGGCATCCAGTCGATCGACTCGATCGGCACGACCTATGTCCACTTCATGTTCGACCGCCACGAGGTGGTTCTGTCGAACGGCGCCTGGACCGAAAGCTTCCAGCCCGGCGACATGACGCTGAAGGGGATGGGCAATGCCCAGCGCACCGAAATCCTCGAGCTTTTCCCCGAGCTCAAGACCGAGGCGGGCCTGAACGACTATCAGGCGGCCCGTCGCACCCTGAGACGCCACGAGGCCCGTCTCCTGGTGAAATGACCCAGTTATGCAGCTGGTCGGCCTGTCCTGAACAGACGACCGCAAGGAAAAGGGGCCCCGCAAGGGCCCCTTTTTCATGGCCGGCGGCGGTGACCTTGCCGCCCCTGCCAAATGTTTCGATGCCGGAAACAAACCCCGATGCCGCCCCAATTGTGGCGTGAAACAGGGATAAATCCAGTTGTAATCAAACTGGAGACAATCGGTGTTCGGGCTATTCGGGGCAGATCGTGGCAAGATCAAGGCAAACCGCCGGTTTGTCTGCCGTGATCTGGCGGAGGATTCGCCATGGCAACCCTGATTTCCGGTCTGGGCGGGGCGGCGGGCTATGGCGAGAACAGCTTTCGCACGGCTTCATACACCGGCAACCTGGATGACGGGTCCACCAGTGTCGACCTCAGCTCGGTCTTCGGCACGACGGGGCTGAACCTTTACGGCGCCAGCTATACTTCGGTGTTCATCAACACCAATGGCCTGCTCAGCTTTGGCAGTGCCGAACCCGCCTATACCACCGCGGCGCTGACCACGCTGGGCCAGCCCTCGATCGCGCCCTTCTGGACCGATGTCGACATCCGCAAGGGCGGCGAGATCTATTGGGATCTTGACCCCGCCACCGGCAAGTTCACCGTCACCTGGTTGAATGTCGCGCCTTATACCGGCAGCGGCACCAACAGCTTTCAGGTGGTCATCACCAATCTGGGCGGCGGCGATTTTTCCGTAGATTACATCTACGGCAACATCGGCTTTGTGAATGGCGGTTATGGCAATGCCGCGGTGGGCATCTCCGACGGCACCACCAGCCAGACGCTGGTCGAAGGCTCGGGCGATCCGGCCTTTCTGGCCACTTATGCCGGAAATGACTTTGACACCCAGGACCCGCTGGGCGTCTGGTCGATGGCCTATGAGGCGGGGCAGCCCTTTCTGGGCGATGGCGCGGTGGAGGGGACGGCGGGCAATGACCTGATCGACCTCAGCTATACCGGCGA
>JALQYS010000049.1 GCA_023254015.1 Paracoccaceae bacterium | reverse complement strand
CAGAAGTGCCGATGTTGGACCGGCCAAGTCTGGCGGCGCAGGCGGGGTTTGACGGGGTTGAGGTGCTGTTTCCCTACGATCATTCCGCAGCGGATTGGCAGGCGGCCCTTGCGGGGCAACCTCTGGCCCTGATCAACGCCCCACCCGGCGATTGGCTGGCGGGAGACCGTGGTTTTGCCGCAGTACCTGGGGAAGAGGCGCGGTTTCGTGACAGTTTCCTGCGCGGGGCGGACCTGGCCGACCGGCTGGGGGCAGACCGGCTGCACATCATGGCAGGCGTCGCGCGCGGCCCGCAGGCAGAGCAGGTTTTTGCCGAAAACCTGAACTGGGCAGCGGCACAGGCCCCAAACCAGCGTTTGGTGATCGAGCCTTTGAACCCGGATGATATGCCGGGATATTTCCTGAACGATTTTGATCTGGCGGCGCGGATTTTGGACGATTTGGATTTGCCGCAGGTGCAGATCCAGTTCGACCTGTGGCACGCCGCCCGGATCGAAGGCCATGCGCAAGCGGTTTGGGATCGGCACAAGGCCCGCGTTGGCCACATTCAGATCGCCGGTTTTCCCGCCCGAAATGAACCCGGCGGTGGAGGCTTTGACCTGACGGGTCTCTGCGCCGAGGTGGACGCGATGGCGTATGACGGCTGGATTGCCGCTGAATACCGCCCGGCACGCGCCACGGTGCATGGCCTGGGCTGGCTGCAGGCGCTGAAGGCCCGGTCGCAACCCATCGGGGCCTGACCAAAACCCCTGTCATCGGCATTTTTGCCGCGGCGAAAGGGCAGCGGTGGCTTGTCCCTGACCCGCAGGAGCGGTTAGATTGCGCCAAACGGAAGTGAAGGTCGAGCTGATGTCGCTGAAAGCCCCGGAAACCCAGATTGTCACCACCTGGAAGGTCGCCTGTGACGGCGGCGAGGGGGCCTTGGGCCACCCGCGCGTCTGGCTGAGCATTCCGCATGACACCGGCTTTGTCGAATGCGGCTATTGCGACAAGCGGTTCGAGATCGACCGCGCCCACGCCCACGACGATCATTGACCCTTGCGCAAGCTGGCGCTGGCGCTGATTGCAGGGCCGGTCTTTTATGTGCTGGTGGGCTTTGCCGGGGCGCTTTTTCCCGGCCCGGTGGCCGAGGTGCCTGGCGCCCGGACCGAGGTGATCGGGTTGGCGCGAGGCCCGATTCATTATGACCTGCTGATCCCCCTGACCGATGCGACACGGGCAGAATTCGGCTTTCTGGCGCGCGATGGCCTGCCGGTTGACCACCCAAAGGCCCGTTGGCTGGTGGTGGGCTGGGGTGCCGAAGGGTTTTACCGCACCGTGGGCAGCTATGCCGACGTGACCGCCAGCGTGGCATGGCGCGCGGTTACCGGCGATGACGCGGTGCTGCGGCTTGACCTTGCCGGGGATGTGACGGGGATTGAGGGGCTGTCGTGGATAGACGCCTCGCCCGCCCAGATTGCGGCCTTGCGCAAGGCGGTTCTGGCCGGATTTGCCCGCGATGCCGCCGACGCCCCCGTGGCCCTGCCTCCGGCGGAATGGGGGGAGGGCCACCTCTTTTATCGCGCCAAGGGGCGGTTTAACCTGTTTCACACCTGCAACGCCTGGCTGGGTGAAACCCTGCGCGCGGCCGGGCTGGGTTTTGGTATCTGGACGCCAACGACGCAGACTGTGTCGCTGTCCTTGTGGTGGAACAGGTCCTAGCGGCGGCGCTTCAGGCCCAGGATCGCGCCGCAGATTGCGCCCAGAACCCCGCCTGCGGGCGTCCAGAAAAACAACAGACCCATCGCATAGGCCCCTTCGGCCTGTGAAACCGGGGTGATCATCGGAATGGCAAGGCCGATGCCAAACGCCACCGCCGCCCCGATCACAAGGCCCAGAACCGCCATCCCAATGACCCGCATCGCAGCCTCCTGTGCATCTCGCCAAAGGGTAGCACCTTGGCGCAGATCATGCGATGACAGAGGTTCGGCAGCGAAAGAAACCAGAGGGCACCGGCATGGCATTCGGCAAGGGCAATCACCTGCATCTGATCGACGGCTCGGCCTTTATCTTTCGCGCCTATCATGCGCTGCCGCCGCTCACGCGCAAATCTGACGGCATGCCGGTGGGGGCGGTTGCGGGGTTCTGCAACCTTCTCTGGGGCGAGTTGACGGCAACCCGCAAAGAGGCGCCGACCCATATTGCCGTGATCTTCGATGCCGGATCGAAAACCTTCCGCAACGAGATTTACCCGGCCTACAAGGCCAACCGCCCGGAACTGCCCGAAGACCTGCGCCCGCAATTCGCCTTTACCCGCGCCGCCACCCGCGCCTTCAACGTGCCCTGCATCGAGGTTGAAGGCTATGAGGCCGACGACATCATCGCCACGCTGGCCCGTCGGGCAACCGAGGCGGGGGGCACGGTGACCATCATCTCGTCCGACAAGGATCTGATGCAGCTTGTCGGTGACGGCGTCGACATGCTGGACCCGATGAAGAACAAGCGCATCGGTCGCGACGAGGTGGTCGAGAAATTCGGGGTCGGGCCGGAGCGGGTGGTGGATGTGCAGTCACTGTCGGGCGATTCGGTCGACAACGTGCCGGGCGCGCCCGGGATCGGGCTGAAAACGGCGGCGCTGCTCATTCAGGAATTCGGCGATCTGGACACGCTTTTGGCACGGGCGGCCGAGATCAAGCAGCCCAAGCGGCGCGAGACGCTGTTGGAAAATGCCGAGCAGATCCGCATTTCGCGCCGTCTGGTGCAGCTTGAGGCCAATATGCCGCTGGATCTGGCGCTGGAGACGCTGGAGCTGAAAGCGCCCGAGCCCGAGACGGTGATGGGCTTTCTGAACGAGATGGAATTCCGCACCCTGACCAAGCGGGTTGCCGAGCGGCTGAAGGTCGAGGCGCCGGTTCTGGAAGAGGCGCGGGGCATGCATGTGGAAGGTGCCCATGATACCTCGC
The DNA here is from genome assembly GCA_023254015.1 of Paracoccaceae bacterium. GTDB lineage: Bacteria > Pseudomonadota > Alphaproteobacteria > Rhodobacterales > Rhodobacteraceae > Tabrizicola_A. The sequence goes on along the minus strand of JALQYS010000049.1, from coordinate 5,286 downwards.
CGTCCGCCGGGCAGGTGCCTTTCGATCCCGCCGGTTACGAATGCATCCGCGACCGCGCCGCGCTGGACCACTGGATTGCCCGCATCACCGCGCGGGGCCATGTGGCGGTGGATACCGAGACCACCAGTCTGGACGAGATGCGCGCCGAGCTGGTCGGCATCTCGCTGTCGGTTGAACCCGGCAAGGCAGCCTATATCCCGGTCGGCCATCGGCAGGGCGGGGGCGATCTGTTCGGGTCGGCCTCGCTGGTTGAGGGGCAAATGGGGCTGGATGAGGTTCTGGCGGCGCTGAAACCGCTGCTGGAGGACCCTTCGGTTCTGAAAATCGGCCAGAACATGAAATACGACTGGAAGATCTTTGCCCGCCACGGCATCCGGGTCGCGCCGATTGATGACACGATGCTGATGTCTTACGCCATGCAGGCGGGGCTGAACACGCATGGTATGGATGTGCTGTCCGAGAAATACCTTGGCCATCAGCCCATCCCGATCAAGTCGCTTCTGGGGTCGGGCAAGGCGCAGATCACCTTTGACCGGGTGGCGATCGATGACGCGGTGAAATATGCCGCCGAAGATGCCGACATCACGCTGCGGCTGTGGGCGTTGTTCAAGCCCCAGTTGCACCGCGCGCGGGTGACCACGGTTTACGAGACGCTGGAACGCCCGCTTGTGCCCGTTCTGGCCGAGATGGAAATGGCCGGGGTCGAGGTCGACAAGGCGGTTCTGGCGCGTATGTCCAACGCCTTTGCCCAGAAACTTGCCCAGTATGAGGACGAAATTCAGGAGATCGCCGGCGAAAAGTTCAACGTCGGCAGCCCCAAGCAACTGGGCGAGGTGCTGTTTGACCGCATGGGCGTTCCGGGGGGCGAAAAGGGAAAAACCGGTGCCTATGCCACCGGCGCCGACATTCTGGAAGACATCACCACGATGCAGGACAGCCTGCCCGCCGCCGCGCAACTTGCGGCCAAGGTGCTGGACTGGCGGCAGATTTCCAAACTGAAATCCACCTATACCGACGCCCTGCAAGAGGCGGTCAACCCTGAGACAGGCCGCGTTCACACCAGCTATTCGATTGCCGGGGCCAATACCGGGCGGCTGGCCTCGACCGATCCGAACCTGCAGAACATTCCCGTTCGCACCGAAGAAGGCCGCCGTATCCGCGAGGCCTTTGTCGCGCCGAAGGGCAAGGTTCTGGTGTCGCTGGACTATAGCCAGATCGAACTGCGCATCCTGGCCCATGTCGCCGATATTCCGGCGCTGCAACAGGCCTTCCGCGACGGCATCGACATTCACGCCATGACGGCATCGGAGATGTTCAACGTGCCCTTGGCCGAGATGACCCCGGACATCCGCCGCAAGGCCAAGGCCATCAACTTTGGCGTGATCTACGGCATTTCCGGCTTTGGTCTCGCCCGGAACCTGCGCATCCCGCGCGCCGAGGCGCAGGGATTCATCGACCGCTATTTCGAACGGTTTCCGGGCATCCGCGAATACATGTCCGAAACTGTCAAATTCGCGCAGGCAAATGGCTTTGTGCAGACGCTCTTCGGTCGGAAAATTCATACACCCGAGATCAACGCCAAAGGGCCGGGAGCAGGCTTTGCCAAGCGTGCGGCGATCAACGCGCCCATTCAGGGCACGGCCGCCGATGTGATCCGCCGTGCCATGATCCGCATGCCCGCCGCCATTGCCGGCCTGCCGGCGCGGATGCTGCTGCAGGTGCATGACGAATTGCTGTTCGAGGTTGACGAGGGCGCAGAACAGGCCCTGATCGCGGCTGCCAAGGCCACGATGGAGGGCGCGAACCTGCCCGCTGTCGACCTCAAGGTGCCGCTGACGGTCGAGGCAGGCACCGGCCGCACCTGGGCGGCCGCCCATTAGCGGCGGTCAGCGCGCCGGGCGGATCAACAGGCCGACGATCCGCCGGGTGATCGGCGCCACCACCAGCACCACCGGGAAGGCGATGCTCCACGACACGGCCCAGGAGGTCATCCACTGGCCGAAAAAACCGGCCGCCGGCCCGATGGCGCGCAGCGTGGATATGCCGGAAACCATGCAGGACATCAGGCCCGACAGGATCAGGCCGAACAGGACCGGGGCGAAGCGGGCGGGAAACATGCGATACTCCGGCTTTTGGGGATACAGACCTGGCGATGCCGCCTCAGCGGGCGATCAGGGGGCCCAGAACCTTTCCACCCAGAATATGCAGGTGGTAATGCGGCACTTCCTGCATCCCGCTTTTGCCTGAATTGGTGATGGCGCGGAACCCGTCGCCCGGAGCCACGCCCACCATTTCGCAGACCTGCGCACAGGCCCGGTGGAAATCGACGATTTCATCGGCGCTGGCCTTGGCTGCGAAATGGTCAAACGACACATAAGCGCCCTTCGGGATCACCAGCACATGGACCGGCGCTGCCGGATTGATGTCATGGAAGGCCAGCGTGTGATCGGTTTCCAGCACCGTCCTGTTCGGAATTTCGCCGCGCAGGATGCGGGCAAAGATGTTCTGCGGGTCATAGGCGTAGGTCATCGGTCTCAGTCCACATAGAGATATTCGGTGGCGGCAATCTCGCGCGCCTTGTCGACGGGGATATCAAGGAATTCCGCCAGAGACACGGTATTTTCGTCCAGACCGCCGCTTTGCCGCATGCGATAGAAATTCGCAAAACCGGCATCGCGGATGCGGTCGCTTTCGAATTTCACGTCATAGCGGATGGTGGGCAGCAGCCGGTCAAGGGTTTCCTGGGGTGTCTGTTCGCCCGCCAGGCCAACCCGCGTCGCATGGCCGATCAGATAATCGTCGGTGAAATCGCACTCGATCTCCAGCAGCCGCACGTTGGCCTTGTCGTTGTAGAAATCCTGCATCAGATCGACGTTTGCGGGGTCAATGCAGAAGATCAGCTTGTCGGTTTGCCAATAATCGAACAACATCCGCACCAACGCACGCCGGTGCCGGGTGCGCTTTTCCAGGTTCGACTGGATGCCCCCAAGGTCCGGCAGGGGGGTGGACCCTTCGTTGAACAGATAGTCCAGCGCCGGAAGATTCGTGACCTTGCGCACCCGGTCCACCATCCGCTTGGCCACATGCCACTTCTTGCAGGTCACCATCATCAGCGTGCGCTCGCGCCCCAAAGACCCTTCGTTTTCCCAAAAACGGGGGGCAAAGCGGCGGCCGATCCGGCCGCGCCCGGCCAGAAACTTGTAAAGGCTCCGCCCCTCGTTCGAGATCGAGAAAGAGATGTTGCGCGCCGCATAAAGCTTGCCCAGACGTTCCTTCAGATCCTTGGCCTCGGGGCTGATCTTGCGGGCGAACAGATAATCCTGACTGAGAAGCAGATCGTAGTGGTCGTTGTAGAAGGTCACCGGCATGCCGTAATCGGTGAACATCAGAAAGGTCAGGGTGCGCGTGCGGATTTCGTGTTCGGGCACCAGATGGCGCACCAGGGTCTGGAAAAACGTCTCATCCGGAATCCAGGTGGTGCGGAAAAACCGCATCACATCCTTGCGACGGCGCACGAAATCCAGAATCCACTCAACCGTGCGGCGGCGCAGACACCACCATTGGCTGCCGATCTGCATCTGGATGTCGGCCGGCACCTTGCGCTCCAGCCCCAGTTTCTGCTGCAGGCCCATCGAGGCATAGAACAGCCGCTTGTGGTTGCGTTCGTTGAACCAGTGGCGATAGATCAGCCGCTCTTCCTTGATGCCGGTCTTGATCCAGTCGGACGCGAAGAAATCGAAGCTTTCGATATAGTCGACCTCTTCGCGGTCAAGGAAGGCATGGGCGAATTCGGCCGTCTTGATCGGCATGCAATCGCCCGACAGCATGTAGAAATGCGTGGCGCGCGGAAACGCCTCCACTGCGGCCTCAACCGCCAGAAGCGTCGCCTCGACCAGGCTCCACTCTCCCCAACCGCATTTGGCGCGCCGGGCGGCAAAGGTGACCGAGGGGTTGGTTGCAAGGTTTTCGCGGATCTTGTCGAAATCTGCTGGTTTTGCCCGTCCGTCGAAATGGATCGCCACAAAATCCCCTGCTGCCGTCAGCCGACGCGCCTGGGCAATGATCCCCTCGGGATCCTTGTGACAAAGAAGAATGTAAGCGATTCTTGCCATTTCAGAAGCATTTAGCGCACGAACGTGTCATTGTTTCCTAAATAAAGCCATTGGCCGTTGAAAAAACAGAGTTTCTTTGCTTTTTTGTGGCCTGTTGTCGCCGCCGGGCTGTCCCCGGCGGCTCTAGGAGGTTACAAACGTGGGCTTTCCCGGTACCTGGATGACGGAAAGTGAAAGTATGGTCTACCGCGTGGTGCCGAAATGCGCCTGCTCGACCATCGGCCAGATCATGTATTACTCCGACCATGGAGAATTCTTTGACGGTGACATCCACGACGCCACTGGCGGGCTGCACAAATGGGCGCTGGAGGCAAGCCAGCCCAAGATCGAAAAGGCGGTGAAGGGGCAAAAGGTCTATGCCTTTACCTGCGTGCGCAACCCCTATACGCGCATCCTGTCATCCTTCTTCGACAAGATCTGCGGCATCCAGCGCAATGGCAAGCGCTATCGGGGCAATCTCGTGCCGCTTCTGATCCAGAAATACGGCATCGAGGTGGGCGGAGACGACGGCAAGCAGGAGTTCGACCAGATCGCCAGCTTCCGTCGCTTTCTGCTGTTCGCCCGCGACACCATCCGCTGGAAAAAACCGATGGAGCCCGATATCCACTGGTCGGCCATGTCGGGACATATCTCGACCTTCATCGTCAACGGCGGGCGCTATGACAAGATCTTCTTCACCGAGAAGTTCGACGAAGGCATGGGGGCCGTGCTGAAGAAGATCAAGACGCCGCACAAGGTCGATCTGAAGAAGATTCCGAAGTTCAACGAAAGCGAGGGCCACGGCCCCAAACGCGCCCATCCGGTGGAAGATTATTTCGACGACTTGTCACGCCATCTGGTCTGGGAAATCTACAAGCGCGATTTCCAGCTGTTCAAATATGACTTTGACGACCCCAGCAACAAAATGCCGATTGGCGAGGTGGATCTGGACGAGGTGCACGCCAAACTGGGCGATTGATCTTGTGGCATCGGCGCCAAGGCGGCGCCGATTGAGCTATGCTTTGCCTGCGGCGGGGGGCATTGCCCCCGTCCCTGCGGGACTCCCCCAGGATATTTTGGCCAAGAGGATGTGGTCAGCTTTCGACCTTCATCACGATCTTGCCGATATGGCCCGAGCTTTCCAGCCGCCAATGCGCGGCGGCGGCTTCGGTGAGCGGGTATTCGCTGTCGATGA
>JALQYS010000600.1 GCA_023254015.1 Paracoccaceae bacterium | reverse complement strand
AGACCGTCGCCATCATCGCCCGGCGCGCATCCCCATGGCTGCGCAAAATGGCCCCGCCGATCATGCCGACCAGAAGAAAAGGCTGCGACGGGATCACGATGGCCAGAAAATGCACCGCCAGCTCGGCCGTCCGGCCTGTTGCCCCCAGAAGGCCGACGAATTGCGGCAAGAAAGCCCAGACCAGTCCGGCAAAGACAATCCCAAGGCCAATCCCCAGGATCAGCCCATTCGTCGCCTTTTCCCGCGCCGCGACAAGGTCACGCATCCCCACCGCCCGGGCAACCAGCGCCGAGACCGCAATCGAAATGCCGATCCCGAAAGCCGTGGTGAAAAACAGGATCGCCCCGGCATAGCCGACCGCCGCGGTAATCTCTTCATCCGTCAACCAGGAAATGAACACCATGTTCATCAGATCGACCGCGAAGATCGCCATCAACCCGACGGACGACGTCAGCGACATCACCGTGATGTGGCGCAGAAGATTGCCCTCGACAAACTTTGCCTGTCCGCCCGGTCTTGCCATGGGCCACTCTCGCTTTCGCCGAAGGTCTTGCCCTTCTGAAAATACTCCGGGGGTCCGGGGGCTGGCCCCCGGACAGTGCCCCCTCACAGCGTCGGGCGTTTGGACAACAGCGGCATCACGTCGGCCATCTCGGGCCCGTTCTCCCGGCCGGTCAAGGCCTTGCGCAGCGGCATGAACAGCCCCTTGCCCTTGCGGCCCGTGGCCTCTTTCACCGCAGCCGTCCATTCGCACCAGGTGGCCTTGGTCCAGGGCTGTGCCGGCAGCATCGCCAGGGCCTGCGCCACGAAATCGCGATCCTCGTCCGCGACCAGGGGCGTCGCGCCATCGCGGAACAGCGCCCACCACTCGGCCAGATCGGCCAGGATGGTGATGTTGCCCTTGGCCACGGCCCAGAAATCCTCGGCCTTGTCGGCAGGCACACCGAGGCCCGCGATCCGCTCGGCCACCACCTCGTAGGGCAAGGATTGCACATGCGCGCGGGTCAGGGGGAACAGATCCTCGGCGTCGAACTTGGTCGGTGCAGCCCCGAACGAGCCCACGTCGAACCCGGCGATCAGATCATCCATCGAGGCAGCCAGCTCCACCGGCTTGGACGAGCCGAGCCGCGCCATCAGGCTGAGAAGCGCCATCGGCTCCACCCCCCGCGCCCGCAGGTCGCGCAGCGACAGAACGCCCAGACGTTTCGACAGCTCCTCGCCCTGCGCCCCGGTCAGAAGCGAATGGTGCGCAAAGGTCGGCGGCGTGCCGCCCAGGGCCTTCATGATCTGGATCTGGGTCGCGGTGTTGGTCACATGGTCCGCGCCGCGCACGATATGGGTCACCCCCATGTCGACATCATCAACCGACGAGGCAAAGGTATAAAGGACCTGCCCGTCAGCCTTGATCAGCACCGGGTCCGACACCGAGGCGGCGTCGATCGAGATATCGCCGATGATCCCGTCCTTCCACTCGATCCGTTCCAGATCCAGCTTGAAGCGCCAGTAGCCCTGACGCCCCTCGGCCCGATAGGCCGCCTTCTGCTCTTCGGTCAGATGCAGCGAGGCGCGGTCATAGACCGGCGGGCGGCCCATGTTCAGCAATTTCTTGCGCTTGAGATCCAGCTCCACCGGGGTTTCGAAACATTCATAGAACCGCCCGGCCGCCTTCAGCTGCTCGGCCGCCTCGGCATAGCGCGCCATGCGTCGGGACTGCTGTTCGATCCGGTCATAGCGGATGCCCAGCCAGGCCAGATCCTCTTTCAGCCCGTCGATATACTCCTGCTTCGACCGCTCCTGATCGGTGTCGTCCAGCCGCAGGATGAAGGTGCCGCCGGTCTGTCGGGCAATCAGGTAGTTCATCAGCGCGGTGCGCAGATTGCCGACATGGATATAGCCGGTGGGCGAGGGGGCAAAGCGGGTGACGGTCATGTGAGGGGCTCCTTCAACCGCCCTTCCCTGTCACATGGGCCGGGATTTGTCCAGTTTGCCGCGACGGGTGCCGCCACCCGGAATTCGCGCGAATTCCGCTACCAATTTCCGCTGCGGAAATCGCCCCTTCCGTCGGCTGCCGCGCCGCATTACCCTGCCCGCATGACCCTTCCCGCCCCCGACAGCATCGCCCCGCCGCTGGAACTGATCGAGGCCATGGCCCGCGACGCCGTTCTGGCCCTGCCCGAACCCCACCGCAGTGCGGCCATTCATGTTGTCCTGCGGGTCGAGGATTTTCCCGATGACGACATGCTCGAGGCCATGGGGATTGAAAGCCCCTATGACCTGACCGGCCTTTACGAAGGCACCCCCCTGACCGAGAAATCCGTCACCGACCAGCCGCAACAGCCCGATACCGTCTGGATTTTCCGTCGTCCCATTCTGGAAGAATGGATCGAACGCGGCGATGTCGCGCTGGCCGATCTGGTGACCCATGTTGTCGTGCATGAATTCGCCCATCACTTCGGCTGGTCCGACGCCGACATCGCGCAGATCGATCGCTGGTGGGAATAGGCGCATAGGCGGGGC
>JALQYS010000574.1 GCA_023254015.1 Paracoccaceae bacterium | reverse complement strand
AACCGCGCGGGGATGCGCGAGCCAGTCAGGAATGGGCATCATCTGCCACTCCTGCCCCTCATCGCCAAAGCGGATGGCGGCAACCTCGGCGGGCGTCAGGGTGCCGGCGAAAAAGGCTGCGTCGCGGCCCGGGCTGTGCGTGGTGGGGAAAACCCCGCGCCAGTGCAGATGCGCAGGCGTCAGGCGCAGGCCGAATTCTTCGAACACCTCGCGCAACAACCCGTCTTCGGCGCTTTCGCCCGGTTCCAGCCCGCCGCCGGGCAAATCCCAATGGCCGGGCCAGCGCAGGCCGGGGGTCTCATCCCGCAGATAGGTCAGGATACGACCGTCACAAAAAAGCGCGGCCTTGGCACCGACGACCTCAGTCATTGATATCCTTGTGCCAGATCTTCGCCTGCCCCCTTGTCACGCCCGCCATGCGGCGCATCAGGAACCATGCCGCCAGAGACAACAGGGCAAAGACCATCAACAGCAGCGGCAACGAGCCGCCCAACACCCCGACACCCAAGAGCACACCAGTCAACAACGCGCCCAGCGCGAAGCCCAGAAAGATGTAGCCGGGCGCCAGAATCTCCAGCACGCCCAGCGCAAAGCCCGCGACGATCCAGACCCACCAGACATTCCACATCCTATCCGCGTCCTTTCAGCATCTTGAAGGCATCGCCAAAGGCCTCCAACGCGTTGGCGGGCACCAGAATGGTCTGTTTGCCCTGCCCGACGGCCACGGCCTGCAGCGCCTCGACCTGTTTCAGCGCGACCTGGAACTGCGCCGCCTCCAGCCCGTTTTCCTTGATCGCGCCGGCAATCACGCCCGTGGCATAGGCCTCGGCGTCGGCGGTGATGCGGCGGGCCTTGGCGGCCTGTTCGGCCGAATAAAGATCGGCGTCGGCGGCCAGTTCCACCGCACGCTTCTTGCCCTCGGCCTCCATCACCTGTGCCCGCCGTGCCCGTTCGGCGTTCAACTGCTGCAGCATGGCATTGCGGGTGGCCTCATCCAGCGCCACGTCCAGAATCTCGGCCCGCGTCACCTCGACCCCCCAATCATCGACCATGGCCTTGACGTTCTCGCGCACCCGCTCGATCAGCTGGGCGCGGTTCGACTGCACCTGATCCAGCTCCAGCTTGCCGATCTCGGACCGGACAATGCCCGCAACCGTTGTAGCAATCGCGGCATCGACATCGCGGATGCGGTAGACGGTTTTTTCAGGCTCCGTCACACGGTAAAAGACGCTGGTTTCCACCTGCAACAGGACGTTGTCGGCGGTGATGGCATCCTGCCGGGCATTGGGCAACTGCCGTTCCAGCACCGAGACCTTGTGCGCCACCCGGTCAAGAAAGGGCACCAGAAGGTTGATCCCCGGCCCCAGCACCGCCCGCAACCGGCCAAAACGTTCGACCACGTATTTCTCGGACTGCGGCACGATGCGCACGGCCTTGAAGATCGAGATGATGATGAAAAGCGCGATGGCCAGATAGACGGCCCCGCTGCCTGCAACCTGTTCAATATCCATTCGGGCGCTCCCTGAATTCTGGCGTCAGGATGGGCGCGATAGGGGGCGGGCGCAAGGGAAACCGGCATGGACAGGCGGGCCGAAGCGCAGGATAAACGGCCCATGCCCAGCCTGTGCCGCGACTGCCTGACCTCTTTCGATGCCGGAGCGCGTTGCCCCGCCTGCCGCAGCCCGCGCGTGCTGGCGCATCCGGAACTGTACCAGCTGTCCATCGCGCACATGGATTGCGATGCCTTTTACGCCAGTGTCGAAAAGCGCGACAATCCGGCGCTGCGCGATGTGCCGGTGATCGTGGGCGGCGGGCAGCGGGGGGTGGTCTCGACCTGCTGCTATCTGGCGCGGATTCACGGCGTGCGCTCGGCCATGCCGATGTTTCAGGCGATGAAACTGTGCCCGCAAGCCACCGTGGTAAAGCCGCGCATGGCGGTTTATGTGCAGGTCAGCCGCGCAATCCGCGCCATGATGGAAGAGCTGACGCCCGCCATCGAACCCCTCTCGCTGGATGAGGCCTTTCTTGACCTGACCGGCACCGAGCGGCTGCATGGCGCGCCGCCCGCCGTGGTTCTGGCCCGGCTGATCCGCCGGATGGAGACGGAGCTGGGCCTGTCCGGCTCGATCGGGCTGTCGCATAACAAGTTTCTAGCCAAGATCGCCTCGGATCTGGACAAGCCGCGGGGATTTTCCGTGATCGGCCGGGCCGAGACCGCCGATTTCCTGCGACCCAAACCCGTGCGGCTGATCTGGGGCGTGGGCACCGCCACGCAAGGCGCCCTTGAAAAGGCGGGCATCCGCACGATTGCCGATCTTCTGCGCTGGGACAGGGCCGATCTGGTGACGCGGTTTGGCCAGATGGGCGAACGGCTGTGGCATCTGGCGCGCGGCGAGGATCACCGTCGCGTCAACCGGGACGAGAAGGTGAAGTCGATTTCGAAGGAGACCACTTTTTTCGAGGACACCGCGGACCTGGAGATTCTGGACGGCCATCTGTGGCGGCTGGCTGAACAGGTGGCCGACCGCGCCAAGGCCAAACGGCTGGCCGGGCGGACCGTGACGCTGAAGCTGAAGAGGGGCGATTTCCAGTTGATCTCGCGCCGCCACGCGCTTGGCGATCCGACGCAACTGACAGACCGCATCTATCGCGCTGCCGTCGATCTGTTCCGCCCCGAGGCGGCCAAGGGCCCGTTCCGGCTGATCGGCGTCGGCATTGCCGACCTTGCCCCCGAAGATCAGGCCGACCTGTCGGGCGACCTGCTTGACCCGTATGCCGCCAAGCGGGCCAAGGCCGAACGTGCCACCGATGCGATCCGCGCCCGCTTTGGCCCGGATGCCATCGTCAAGGGCCGGGCCTTGCGCTGATCACTCGGCCGCAAGCGCCCTGTCCTGCTGGCCAATCCCGACCAGCCGTTCCACCACGCGGCCGATTCGCCCGGCGAAGTCGGCAAAATGCGGCAGGGGCTGCACCGTCGCCTCGTCCATATACAGCGAGCGGTCCACCTCAACCTGCACCACGTGGCGGCCGGCCGAGGGGCGGCCATAGCTTTGCACGATGAAGGCTCCGGCAAAGGGCGTGTTACGCGCCACGCGAAAGCCTTCGGCCTGAAACGCCGCTTCGACCGCCTCGACGATCGGGCCTGATGCAGAAGCGCCGAACCGGTCGCCCAGAACCACATCGGGCAGGATCTGGCCCGGGCGGGCGTGATGCTCCAGCGCTTCACGCGGCATGGAATGGCAGTCGATCAGGATCGCCTGACCGAACCGGGCATGCGTGCCCTCGATCAGCTCGCGCAGCGTCCGGTGGTAGGGATGCCAGAACCGGCTGATCCGCATTTCCGCCTGCGCCAGCGACAGCTTGCCGCGATAGATCGCCCGCCCCCCCGAAACCACGCGGGGAATCACCCCCAGCCCCGAAGAGATTCGGGGATTGTGCGGCGCGCGGGCGATTCCCTCGATCACCGCCGGGTCCAGCTCATCGGGGGCGCGGTTCAGGTCGATATAGGCGCGCGGCACTTCGGCCGTCAGCAAAGGCGCACCGTGCCGGGGGGCATCGGCGAACAGTCGGTCGACAAAGGCATCCTCCGACGACCGTAACTGCACCGGATTCAGCACCGATTGCGCCAAAAACGCAGGCTCATAGGCCGCGCCGCTGTGAGGCGAGGAAAAGATCACCGGCGTCTGCTGCCGGGCGGGCTGATGAAGGCGAAAAACCCCTGCGGTCATCGGACAAGTCACATGCGCGTTGCTTACCCAATGGATATAAGAGCAAAAGCGCCGGGGTCGATAGGGCATTCCTGAACGAAAGCATGTCGATACCCCCTTGAACGTGCCCGCGACTCTGTTTATAGCCGCTTCATCCGACGCGGTTCCGCCCGCGTCCTTTTATTTGGACCAAGGCGGGATCAGGCTGGAACGTGGGCGGTTAGCTCAGCGGTAGAGCACTACGTTGACATCGTAGTGGCCACTGGTTCGATCCCAGTACCGCCCACCATTCACCGCCCCTTCGGGGGCATTTGTTTTCATCTGGCGCGTGATGCGCCGCGACAGAAGGGAGACGGCCATGAAGGTTGCGAACTCGCTCCGCTCGCTGAAGACGCGTCACCGGGATTGCCAGATCGTGCGCCGCAAAGGCCGCGTTTATGTGATCAACAAGACGCAAAAGCGCTACAAGGCCCGTCAGGGCTGAGTGCTGCGACAGCAAGCATGATTGGGCCGCCGAGGGGAAACCCGGGGCGGCTTTTTCATTTCCGGAAAGGGCAGGATTGAATGCCCGACCGGCGCTTTTGTTGTTGGAAAAAATCCAGCTCAGTGCGAAAAGAAAAGAGGCCCGCTTTTGGCGGACCTCTTAGCAGGCGACGGCTACCTACCAAAGTTGAACGTCATCTGCCTAGGCTTCGGGAAGCGTCGCGTATGTGCTCGCACATGCTCGCGCTTTCCGAGGCGTTTCCTGTCGTAGTCCTTAACATGGACCATGAGACAGCCCCCTATTCAGTCTGGCGCAACCGCTGCGCCCGCGACTTGACCCGGAGCGGGTCAAATTTCTTCCTCCCATCTGACTTCACGGCACCGTTGCTGCATGGCAAATAGCTTTGCAGCACCGAATACATTCACAAATAGGGGATCACCCTAGGCTGAGGGAAATGGATTTTTGCGGATACCCACAAGATTTTGTGCTCTTCTGGTGCCTGGCGACTATCACTAACGGGATCATGAAAGAGTAATCACGCCATGCACCCCAACCCCGCCTTCCGTCAGGTTCCCGCAGATGAGAGTCTTGCCCTTGCCAAGGCGCGCGGGTTTGGCACCCTGTGTCTGAACGGACCGCAGGGGCCGCTTCTGGCGCATGTGCCGTTTCTGGTGACCGAAACCGGAGGGCTTTCGGCGCTGGTGCATCTGGCGCGGTCAAACCCGATTGCGCGGGCGGCGCTGCCTGCTCAGGCGGTGATCGCGGTGACTGGGCCAGAAAGTTACATTTCGCCCGATTGGTATGGTGCCGAAGATCAGGTGCCGACGTGGAACTACGTCGCGGTTCATCTGCGCGGCCGATTCGAACCCCTGCCGCCGGAAACCCTGCGCCCGATGGTCGACGATCTCTCGGCCCATTTCGAGGCCCGTCTCTTGCCGAAAACACCCTGGGCCAGCACCAAGATGTCAGATGGCGTAATGGAGCGGATGCTGCGGATGATCCTGCCCTTCAGGTTGGTCGTTGAAACCGTCGAGGGCACCTGGAAGCTGGGCCAGAACAAGACGCCAGAACAGCGGGCAGGCGCGGCGGCAGGGTTGGAAGGCTGGCCCGAACCCAGCCCACGGGCAGAGCTTGCCCGGTTGATGCGACAAATTCAGGCCCGGTGATACGGCCCGCCCGACAGGATCGTGGCCGCCCGGTAAAGCTGTTCGGCCAGCATCACCCGCACCAGCATATGCGGCCAGACCATCTGCCCGAAGGAAATCGAGAAATCGGCGCGGGCGCGCAAGCTTGGGTCAATTCCATCCGCCCCGCCGATCACAAAGGCCACATCCTGCCGGCCACCATCGCGCCATCGCGCCAGCTGGGCGGCAAACTCGGGGCTGGTCAAAAGCTTGCCCCGCTCGTCCAGCGTGACCAGAACCGCGCCTGCAGGCACGGCACGCGCCAAAAGCTCGGCCTCGGCGGCCATACCGGCGTTCTTCTTGTCTTCGACCTCATGCTCCAAGAGCGGGCCAAGAGACAGGGCCCGCCCGGTGCGATCAAAGCGCTGGCTGTAATCGGCGATCAGGTCACGCTCGGGGCCGCTGCGAAGGCGGCCCACCGCGCACAGATGCACCCGCAAGGCTTAGGCCCCGCGATGGGCGCTGCCCGGCATCCACATCTTTTCCAGCTGGTAGAAATCGCGGACCTCGGGGCGGAAGACGTGAACGATCACATCGCCCGAATCGATCAGAACCCAGTCGCCGGTTTCCTTGCCTTCCATCTTCACATGGATGCGGAACTGTTCTTTCAGCCGTTCGGCCAGCTTTTCGGAAATCGCGGCAACCTGACGCGAGGACCGGCCCGAGCAGATCACCATGTAATCGGCCACGTCCGACCGGCCGCGCAGGTCGATCTGCACGATGTCTTCGGCCTTGTCGTCGTCCACCGAGGCCAGCACGGCGGCCAGAACCTGTTCGGAAGTGTAGTCAGGCGCAGCCATGCGGTCTGCGCGGGGTCCGACCGGCAGTCCGGTCGAAGGATCAGAATGTGACAGGACCTGGGTCCTCCTTGCGGCGTGCCTGACATCCCCGGCACCGGGCTTTTGCCGGATAGAATAGCACCGCGATTCGGGTTTCTCAACGGCAGCAAGGGGGCGCGGTTACAGGGAAGCAGCCTGAACCGCAAGTCGTGCCGGCCCGGCCCGGCGGTTTTGCCGGGCCTTTTGGCGCAAAGCGGGGCCGCAGCCTTGCCTTGACACAGGGAAGGCAGGCCCCCGATCGGCGCATTGCGATTGATCGGCGGGGGATTCGCGGGTATACAACGCGCCCATGAACCGCTTTTTCGACATGGCCGATCACGAACGCCTGCCTTGGCGTTTCACCGCTTTGGATCGGTCTGTTCTGGCACGACTTCGGTAATCGGCGCCTTCGCGCCCTTTTGCCGTTTCCCCCTCACAGCCAACTCCAAAAAGGATGAGCCATGGCTCCGCGTACGCTTTATGACAAGATCTGGGACGATCACGTTGTCCATCAGGCCGAAGACGGCACCTGCCTTTTGTATATCGACCGCCACCTCGTGCATGAGGTGACCAGCCCGCAGGCCTTTGAAGGTCTGCGCATGACGGGCCGCAAGGTGCGTGCCCCGGAAAAAACCATCGCCGTGCCGGACCATAACGTGCCCACCACGCTGGACCGCGCCAATGCCTCGACCATGACCGAGGACAGCCGGATTCAGGTCGCCGCGCTGGACAAGAACGCCAAGGATTTCGGCATCAACTATTACCCGGTCTCTGACGTGCGTCAGGGCATCGTGCACATCGTCGGCCCCGAACAGGGCTGGACCCTGCCGGGCATGACCGTCGTCTGCGGCGACAGCCACACCGCGACCCATGGCGCCTTTGGTGCGCTGGCCCACGGCATCGGCACCTCGGAAGTGGAGCATGTGCTGGCCACCCAGACGCTGATCCAGCGCAAGGCCAAGAACATGAAGGTAGAAATCACCGGCAGCTTGCGCCCCGGCGTCACCGCCAAGGACATCACCCTGTCGGTGATCGGCGCGACCGGCACCGCGGGCGGTACCGGCTATGT
>JALQYS010000552.1 GCA_023254015.1 Paracoccaceae bacterium | reverse complement strand
TGCCGCCGCGATGAGCCGGTCCAGCGCCGAAAGGCCCTCGGGCCGGGCTACGATATCCTTGACGGGCTGGCTGTTCAGCACCCACAGCCCCGGCCGCGCCGCAAGGCCCAGCGCCAGCCGCCGCAGGCTGTCGGTGGCGGGAAAGGCGATATCGGCATCGACAAAGATCAGCACATCGGCCCCGGGGCGCGAGATGTCGTGAACAAAGCGGTTCCATGTGCGCGACTTGCCGCCCAGCGGCAGCTCGGCCACCTCGGCCCCGGCGGCGCGGGCCCGGGCGGCGGTGTCATCCTGGCAGCCATTGGCCAGAATGACCACGCGCGCCTCAAGCCCGGACATGTCCTGCGCCAGAAGTCGCGCGACCATGGCAGCGATGCCCGCCGCCTCGTCATGTGCAAAGACCCCGACATCGACACGCATCAGATCACCGTCCTGAGAGGTTTGCCCGCATGCAGCCCTTCGCGGCGGATCTGCGCCTGACGGTCGCGGCGCAGGCCGACAAGCCGTTCGGTTTCGCCCAGAAGCGCACCGGCCATCAGCCAGGTAAAGGGGATATGGGTGGCATTGGGCAGAAGATCGACCATGTTCGCCCCCAGTATCAGCGCCACTGCCCCCGCCCAGGGCGACAGCTCGGCCCGGGGATGGCGCAGCGCCTCGGCCGCCAGCAAAAGCAGCGGCAGCGCGGTCAGGCCGAATTCCGCAACATAGCCCAACCAGCCATAGGTGCCCATCAGGATCACCCAGGCGCCATCGGCGATGTTCAGCGTCTCGCCGGTGGCTGGATCATGGGTGAAGGCCCGGCCATAGCCGCCCCAGCCGAAGATCGGGCGTTCCTGCGCGCGGGCCAGAAGGATTTCCTCGTTCTCGATCCGGAAGCGCAGGGAATAGGCGCGGTCGGGCGAGAGGCTGTTTGCGAAATCGAGGATCTGGTCGATCGGCACCAGATGCGCCCCGCGCAAGGTCGGATAGGCGATCACCAACATGGCCATGCCCCCCGCCAGCAGCATCTGCAGGCGCGGCGGCAGCAGAAGGATCAGCGGCACAACGGCCAAAGCATAGACGATGGGCCCGGCGCTTCGGCACATCACCAGCATGAAGGCAAGGTAAAGGAACACCACCAGCGCCTTGGGCCGATCCTCGGCCCGGGCGCGGCGCAGCATGGCAAAGGCGGCGGCGGCGGCCATGAAGGCAAAAAAGGCCACCCACAGCCCGTGCGGCAGGAACACCACCGGCCGATAGCCGCCATAGCGGACGGTCTGCCAGAAATCATGCTGGAAAAAGCCATAGACCCAGACGTTCATCTGCGGGCTCATGACCGCCTCGATCAGCATGGGGATGGAATACCACAGCCCCGCCCCCACCAGCGCGCCGAGGATCAGGCGCAGGCCCTCGGGGCTGCCCAGATAGCGGCGGGCCAGAAAGAACGGCACAAGCGCGATGGCCTGATAGGCGATGGAGGCCAGGCTGTCATAAAGGCGCAGGCCGGGGATGGTTCTGTAGGTGAACACCAAAGGGTCGGCGTTGGTCAGCGTCGTCGCAAAGGGCATCAGGATGTAGACAAGGATCAGCGCCTTTCCCGCCAGGCTTTGCGGCAAAAAGCTGATGCGGTCGCCCAAGAGCCACAGCGCGCAGCCCAGCGCGGCAAGATTGGGGATCGTGGACTTGTCCAGATCGGGGATCACCGGAAAGTTGAAGGCGGCGACGGGCGGCAAAAGCAGATAGCCGCCCAGAACCGTCCAGATCAGCGCCCGCCCCCGATCAAGCCGCTGCCACAGCTTCCACGCCACCACCGGCCAGAGGGCCAGCGCAAGAAAGGCGATGAGGTTGGGGCTGGACACGGCGGTTCGGGCCTTTTCGGTTCAGTCATCTGGTAACACGGACGGCGCGCGCGGTCATCGGGGCCGCGCAGAGCCGGTCAGGTGATGCGCACAAAGGCGGGGATGCGCCGCAAGAGCGCCACCGCCACCCAGGAGAGCAGGAAGTTCAGCACGGCCGCGACCATCAGCGGCAGGTCGGTTCCCAGCAGCTTGTAAAGGACCAGCATCAGGAACGGGTGAATCAGGTAGATGCCAAAGGCCATCTGTCCCAGATGCAGCGCCCATTTCCCCCGGACCGGCAGGCGCCAGAACAGCTCGAACGCCAGAAGCCCGGCAAGGATGGTAAAGGTCCAGGGGGCCCCCTGCCCCAGCCAGACCGCCACCGCGCCAAGGCCCAGACCGGCGGCCAGCGTCACCCCCAGCCGCCCCATGTCATGGGCCTTGGACAGCAACAGCCCCAGCCCGTAACAAGGCAGCGTAAAGGCCCATTGCGGCAAGGGCTCGGGCAGGTGCAGCACCTCATGCGCCCAGAACAGCGGGACGGACAGCAGGACCAGCAGCACCGCGGCGGAAATCAGCCGGCCCGGTGTGGTCAGGAAGGCAACCGCCGGGCCGACCAGCCCCATGGCCAGGCCGATGAAGGGCAGGAACCACAGGTGGATATAGCCGCCGTAAAGCAGGCTGACCGGATCGCTCAGCGGGCGGAACCGGTCGGCGCCATCGGCGGTCAGCGCAAGCACCAGCCAGTAGAACAGCGACCAGGAAATCCATGGCAGAACCAGCCGACGCGCGCGGGGCAGATAGGCATAGCGCCCGCCCGCCCGCCCGGCCGATTGCATGGCCAGAAAGGCGGTCAGGATGGCAAAGAGCGCCAGCGCCAGATGGCCCACCCAGTCGCGCGGGCTGGCCTCGACATGGGCAATGACCACCCCGAAGGCGGCGATGAAACGGGCAAGGTCGATGCCAAGCCGATGGGGCGAATTCTGCGACATGGGCCTCTTGGCTATGCCAGCCGAAGGGGGCGATCAACGGAAAATGCAGGCTCTGCCGACCATGGAAACAGTGTTTTGCGGCAGAAGGAACAGCCCGGACGGCAAATCCGTCTCGGCAGGCGGGGGCCTGCATGCTAGGGGACGGTATCGATATCGGTGCAAGGAACCCGTCGTGCAATTCCGCTTTGGCGAGACCGCACTTTGCGTGAACGTGCCCGACCGGGCGGCGCTGCTGGTGGCGCTGGCTGACCGGTTGGCGGCGCGGAAAGGCTTTGCGCTGGCGACGATCAACCTGGACCATCTGGTGAAACTGCGCCGGATGCCCGACTTTCGCCGGGCCTATGCCGCCCATGACCTAATCTGCGCCGATGGCAATCCGATCGTCTGGCTGTCGTGGCTGGCGGGCCGGCCCGTCGATCTGGTGCCGGGATCGGACATGGTGCGGCCCATGCTGGCCACGGCCGCCCGGGTGGGGCGGCGGGTTGCGCTGGTCGGCAGCACCGGGGAGACGCTGGAAGGGGCCGCCAAGGTGTTGGAGACCGAAGTGCCGGGGTTGCAGGTTGCGCTGTGCCATGCCCCGCCCATGGGCTTTGATCCGACCGGGCCCGAGGCGCGGGCCGTGCTGGCCGACCTTGCCGCGCGCGACGTGGGCCTGTGTCTGGTGGCTCTTGGCGCCCCAAAACAAGAGGCGTTTGCCGCCCTTGGACGCGAGGTGTCCCCGACAGTGGGCTTTGCCTCGATCGGGGCGGGGCTGGATTTCATCACCGGACACCAGAGGCGCGCTCCGCGCTGGATGCGCGCCCTGGCAATGGAATGGCTCTGGCGCAGCCTGAGCGCGCCGCGCCGCATGATCCCGCGCTATGTCGCCTGCGCCGGGATCCTGCCGGGGCTGGCTGTTCAGGCGATCCGTCAGCGGGACTGAGGGCGGAGCTAAGGGCGGGTCAGCCCTTTTTCTTGGCCTCGGCGGCGGCCTTCATCCGCGCCAGAAGCTCTTCCTTGCTGGCCTTGCCGCCGGTCGGGCTTTTCTCGGCGCCCAGACCCTTCTTGCCCACCTTGTGCTTTGGCTGCTTGCCCGAAGAGATCGGGTTGCCCGCTGCGCTGTAATCCATGGCCATCTCTCCTTACAAAAGTCCCTGCGCCCGGAAGAGCGCCTTGAGGTCGGTTTCCGGCCGCGCGCCGTAATGGCCGATCACCTCGGCCGCGGCCACGCACCCCATGCGCCCGGCCTTTTCAAGGCTTTGGCCCATGGCCATGCCATAGATGAAGCCGGCCGCGAACTGGTCACCCGCGCCGGTGGCATCCACCGGCACCACGCGATGCACCGGCACGACGGCACGTTCAGCCCCCTGGGCAAGGATCACCTCATCGCCCGAGCGGGTGCAGACCACAAGGCCCGCATCCTCCACCGCCTGGCTCAGCGCGCTGTCCAGATCGGTCTGATAGAGGCTTTGCCATTCGTGTTCGTTGCCGATCACATAGTCCAGATCCTTGACCAGCCGGCGGAAATCGTCGCGGTGCCGGTCCACGCAGAACGGATCGGACAGGGCGATGCCCGCCCGCCCCCCGGCCTGCTGGCACAGCCGCGCCGCCCGTTCAAAGGCCTCTTTGCCCTTGGGCTTGTCGTAAAGATAGCCCTCAAGGAACAGATAATCGGTGTCGCCCGCCACCTCATCCGACACATCCTGCGGGCCAAGCTCGGACGAGATGCCAAGGTAGGTGTTCATCGACCGCTCTCCGTCCCTTGACACGAAGATCATCGAGCGCGAGGTGGGCAGTTCCCCCCCCGGCACGGGCAGGTTGACGAAATCGGTGCCATCCTCGGCCATGCCCTTGGCATAGAACCGGCCAAGGGCATCGTCATGCACCCGGCCGATGAAGGCGGTTTTCAGGCCCAGATTGCCAAGCCCGGCCAGTGTATTGGCCACAGACCCGCCCGGCGCCTGCACCCGGTCCTGCATCGCGGCATACAAAAGCTCGCCCCGCTCACGCTCCACCAGCTGCATGATGCCCTTTTCGATGCCCATCATCTCAAGGAAGGACTCGTCGGCCTGGGTAATCACATCGACAATCGCATTGCCGATGCCGACAACCTGATACTTCTTCATTCGGTCTTGTCCTCGAACTGGCAGTCATCGCGGATCGGGCAGATGCCGCATTTGGGTTTGCGCGCCACGCAGATATAG
>JALQYS010000541.1 GCA_023254015.1 Paracoccaceae bacterium | reverse complement strand
TGTCCTTTTCCTTATCAGCTTTTACATAGAACACGCCGCTGATCAAGCTATTGGGATGTGCATGTTTGTGATGCCACTGATTCTCTTTGGTGTAATTAGCCCAAGACTGTGTGATCTTCAACTTGACCTTGTACTTTGGGTTAAAGGTTGCTGCAAAGTAAGCATCAATTTGTGTCTGGATGTGGTCACACAGCTTGCCCATGCTGACATGGGACAGAAGCTTATTGTTTACGCTAGTGGTGTTGCCCATGTTGGAACGCGTTTCTTGCTCCGTAATAAAGGCAAGCTCGACGCCGAGATCGCGCGCCGCGCCAAGGAGAACGAGGTGGCCCGGCGGCTCATGACGGTGCCCGGCATCGGCCCCCTGATCGCCACCGCCATCGCGGTCCTGGCCCCGCCGCCCGGGACGTTCCGCAAGGGGCGCGACTTCGCCGCGTGGCTGGGCCTGACGCCCCGCCAGCATTCCACCGGGGGCAAACAGCGCCTCGGGGCCACGACGAAGATGGGCGAGCGCTCCTTGCGACGGCTTCTGATCATCGGGGCCAACAGCGTCATCATCAAGCGCCACGTCCATGCCGCGGCCCGGCCGTGCACCTGGCTGGGCAGGATGCTGACGCGCAAGCCGCCGATGCTGGTGCGGGTGGCGCTCGCCAACAAGATGGCGCGGATCGTCTGGGCCCTGATGGCCCGGGGCGGCGTCTATCAGTCTCCGGCCGCGGCGGCGTAAGCCGTCACGGTCGCGAGGACGTCGGAGCGAAAGAGGGCAAGGAGAGGTTTGGCGCAACGGTCGTGAGACGGGATCGGGAGAACCAGTGTGCAACAGAGTGCCTATGAGCACGCGGCTTTGATCTGGACCCGACCTGCGAACACCATACGGGCCTGCGGCATGATGATGGCCGCATCAAAGGCCGGACACATGTCAGCACCCGATGACGCGCCAAAACCAGCTCCGAAGATACCTCTTGCGCAAGGGGCGGTTACACATGTTGCAACAGAGCCTCTCTGCGCGGGAAACCGGAGGTGGCGCTTGGCTCACAATATCGTTAAATTTCGTTAAGCAACCGTGGATCGTTGCGCTCTGCTTGGGGATACAGATGCTGGACCGTTTGAAATCCATCTTTCGTTCTGATGCGTTTGTTCCAACGATGGCAGTGTTTCCTAGTATAGATTCTGAGAGACTCGCCAAAGATCTACGCCTGCAAGAGCTTGGCCAAAGTCGCGGCAAAGAGAACCAACCTCCGTCTGAAACGAAGGATTTCGACCATGTCGAGACCGGCATTATCGAGCGGATCGAGGAGCTTCGTCGCAAAGGGTTGGAAAACTTCGAAAGCAACCGCATTGTCTATAACGAGCGTCTCGCGCGGGCGAGCTATGCTACCAAAGAGGTCGACATAGTTGCCGGGACGGCCAAAGGTGATTTCGGAAAGCTGGTTCAAGGTTGGAAGTCGGCGATCGAGGATGTGCGCGACCAGCTGAACGCCAGTTTCGCTTGGCGCAAGCGGTTTCGCGAAAAGCATCGGCTGGAGCGCCCTGCAAAGGATTTCGAAGGCTGGACAAAGGTCTTTGCGGTAGCCTTGATCCTGATCGCCATCGAGGCAGCGATCAACGCCTATCTCTTTTCGCAAGGCAACGAGTTCGGCCTTTTGGGTGGCTGGCTTGCTGCCGTCATCGTGTCTTTCGTCAACGTTGGTCTTTCGGCCTTGCTGGGCTACATGGCCCGCTACATCCATTGCCGCAACTGGCTGTTGAAACTGGGTGGTTTGGCCTTCATTCTGGGCTGGATGGCCTTTGCCGTGGCGATCAACTTGGCAGTGGCGCACTTCCGCGATGGGCTGGAAAGCGGCACGGCGTGGCGGTTGGCGGCCGAGAGCGCTGTACCTAAGCTACTAGCTCAGCCGCTATATCTGGCCAGCATCGAAAGCTGGCTGCTGGTTGGCTTGGGAGTTTTTATCTCGACCATCGCCTTTCGCAAAGGCTGGCACACCGACGACGCCTATCCGGGTTATGGGCGGGTGGAGCGGCAGTTGAAGGTGGCGCGGGCGAATTATGTGGCCAAGCTGGGGGCGGCGCTGGACGATCTGACCGATCACCGCGACGAGGCGATCAGCAACCTGCAAGATGCCAACGAGCAGGTGCGACAAGGCATAGCCGAAGCGGTCGATACGTTGTTTGGTCAAAGCACGCTTGGCGCACACCTGCAGTCCTTCTTGGATCAGTGCGATGTGAAAACTGCGCATCTTTTGGCAGTTTACCGCGACGCCAACCGTGCTTCGCGCAGTACCCCCGCGCCAAAGTCCTTTGACAAGGCTTGGAAGTTCCCAGCCTTCAAGCCGCAGGCCATTGAAATCGCCCGAAAAGACGCGGCGGAGGCTGAGACAGCAAATGTTGCAGCCACAGTGCAAGCGGCGGTGAAGGACATTTTTGACCAGTTCGAGATAGCTCGCAAAGAGTTTGAGGTAACGCGAACAGTGCAGGCCGATGGCTCCGATGCGGCAGGGGGCCTGTAATGGCGCGCAAGAGAAGACGCTCCAGCAGTTTTGCCGGTGGCACATCGTCGGGCGCAGGCACAGTGTTCTATGTAATGGGCGCAATCGTCGCAGTCGGTCTCTTGGGGTTTGGCTTTTACTTGATGAACACCACAAAAGCAGAAATGTCGGCGGATGCTGAGACGCTTTGCCCGATCAGTGGCCCTGTTGCCGAAACGGTTGTTCTGTTTGACGTGACCGACCCGTTGGACCGGACGCAAAGCGAGCAGCTTTTACAGTATCTGGAGCGCGAGTTTGCCGAAAGTGCCGTCGGCACCCAGTTCACCATGGGTATCGTCAGTGAGGACAGCGGCAAATGGGGGGCGACGCAGGCTCTGTGCAAACCGCGTTCAGGTCAGGAGGTCAGCGCACTGACGCAGAATGTCGACATGGTCAAGAAACGCTACGAAGAGCGGTTTCTTGCTCCGATCCATGACAATCTAGCAAAGATGATGATGGCCTCTGGCTCCAACACGTCGCCGATCATGGAAGCTCTGCAGGCGCTGGTGGCCGATACGCCAGGGTTCCTGACATTCAAGGGCCCGCGAAAAGTGATCATGGTGTCAGACCTTTTGCAACACAGTGACGCTATGAGTTTTTACAAGGGCGACGACTGGCAAAGCTTTGCAGTCTCGCCAAGCTATTCCTCGCTTGGTCGCACTCTGGACGGGGTCGCCATCCAAATCTACCAGATGCCGCGCGTTGTAGACCGGATCGAAGACCCGGCGGTGATCGAAGATTTCTGGATACGTTACTTTGACCAGCAAGGCGCTGATCTGCCACGCGTCTCCAAGCTTGGGGGGCTATAAGATGGTGCGGCGCAACGGCTTTCAACGCATGCACGACGTCCGCAACCATGACTATTGGGACAAGATTGTGCTGGCTTTGGCCTTTTTGGCCGGGGTAGGCGGCGGTATCGCACTCAAGCTTCTAGGGGTTCATCCCTTTGTTGCGGCAGGGTATTCTGCGTCGATCCTATGCCTTTATGCTCTCGTTGCATACGTGTCGACATCCCTACGACTTGACCCAGAGGTGATCGGTGACAACGCCTATTACTTGGGATTTCTGCTGACTCTGACCAGCCTTTCCGTCACGTTGTATTTTGTGGTCGAAAGCGGAGCCGAAGAGCGCGCCGAGCTGATCCCAGAGGTAATCTCCGGCTTTGGCGTGGCCTTGGTATCGACGATTTTCGGCGTCTTCATCCGGGTATTGATGATGCAATTCCGCGTCGACATCGTATCGCGCGAACGAGAAACTCGGGTGGAGTTGGATCAGCTTGCCCGCAGGCTGCGCATAGATCTGGCGCAGAGCTTGCAGCAGATGCAGAATTTCGGCGTGGAAAGTCTGCAGCGCGCGGCAGAGCGTGAGGCAAGGATGGCGCAGGCGACCGAGACATTGGTGAGTGAGACGAGAACGTTTCTGGAACAGACAATCAACACGTTACAGCGCGAGACCACCGAAGCGTTTCGTGTTCAGACTGGCGCGGCCATTGACGCCATTCGCTCTACGGTTTCCGAGTTTTCCACCAGCGCGCTGGCGCAGGTTAAACTCTCTTTCGAAGAAATCGCCCGCACCTCGGAAGGGTTGCGCGCAAATCACATGGCTGCCCGCACTTTGGTTGACCAGAACAACGTCGCCTTGCAGCAGCAGACTGGCAACATCGTTGCGCTCCTTGGGCAATTGGCCAAGCGCATCAGTTCCGTATCGGATGAGGTTGAAACTTCTGGCACAACATTGAGCAAGAGTTTTGCGGCCACCTCAGACCGTTTTGACGCCGCGATTGCCGATAGCGCTCGGCGCCTTGAAACCACCTTGAAGAGCTTTGAGGATGGCAATCGAAGCGCCGCAGCGCGAGCACAGCTGCAGCTGATGGACATGGAAACCCGGCTGGCGACCTCTTCGGCCAATCTGGCCAAGGCCGCAGAAGAAGCCAGGGCGCAAGCTTCCGCAGTTGCTTCCGTTGCTGCGGGTAACCTCGACAAATCGGTGTAAGTCATGGCCTTGCCCCCTAACGACAGCGGCCGCGTCTTTGACCGCAGCTACAAACGCGGTGCGGTTATGGGGCTGACCGTCGCCGAGGCGTTCATCCTACTGGCGTTCTGCTTGCTCCTGCTGTTCACTTGGTGGCAGATCGACACCGAACGCAAAAGTTTGATGGCGGCTGAAGAGATAGGCACTCTTTCTGCAGAGGAAAAGGCCGTCATCATCGCGGGCCTTTCTGATGGCAGCTTCGCTGCGGCGCTGGCTCTGCGGGAAGCGGGTATTGATCTGAAGAAGCCTGAGGCTTTGGAGGAACTCAAGGAGTACTCGCGTTTTGTTCGGCAGGAAGATCTCAAACGCTTGATGCAAGGCGCGGTAAAGCTGTCGCCCGAAACACGGCTTTCCCTTGCCGATGCGGTGAACGCGCCGTCGGAAGCCTCGTTGCGCACGGCTTTGGAGCAGGCGCGAAGCGGCGACAGCACTGTCGCGACTATCTCGGGACGGCTGGAGGCGGCCGCCAAAGACCAAGGCGACATGGTTGCCCTTTTGAACCAGAGACTTGGCGGAAGCATCCGGGCGGCCGGCGGCAGCATCGACGCGCAAGGCACCATCACCTTGCCCCAATCGGTGCTATTTGACGTCGACGAGGATCGCGTCAAGAACCCGGCGTTTCTGTCAGAGTTCTGTTCATCCTGGCTTCAGGCGCTCAGTAGTTCTGGTTTCGATTTGTCTGAATTAAAGATCGAAGGCCATGCTTCAAGCGAAGGCCCAAATGGTGCGTCGGATGAAGCCGCCTACTTGTACAATCTGGACCTGTCGCAACGCCGGGCAAAGAATGCGCTGGATCATTGCCTAAAGGGGGTCTCTGAGCCTGCTACATTGACCTGGGCGCGGCAACACCTTGCCGCGATTGGCTATTCCTCTGCTCGGCTTATCTTGAACCCAGACGGCAGCGAGGACCGCGAAGCGTCGCGCCGTGTTATGTTTAGCGTTAGCCTCAATCAGGAGGGCCTGATTGAAGACATCAAACGTGACGTTGCGCCCGAGACGCAACGGAAAGATGTTGCCATGCAGGCCACCGGCCCGGCACGGGTAATTGACGGCGATACACTGGAAATAGACGGCACGTCGTATCGGCTCTCTGGCATCGATGCGCCGGAGGCCGGCCAGCCTTGCAAAGCGGCAAGCGGTTTGGTCTTCGATTGTGGTGAAGTGGCGCGGCGGGGTTTGGAAAAGGCCATCGGTGGCGCTTCGGTAAACTGCGAGGCAGAGACCTTGGACTTCTACCAACGCCCTGTCGGTTTGTGCACCGTCGGCGAAGTAGACCTTTCCGCACTGATGGTGACGAACGGCTTTGCAATTCCATTCACCGAGTACTCCGACGCCTATGCCGCGCAAGGCGCCGCCGCGAAGAAGGGAAAAGTCGGCATTTGGGCGACCACCTTTGAAACCCCGGCAGAGTATCGAAAGGCCCATTGAAGACGGTTTCTTGGCAAGCCTACGGTTAGCGTCCGAGAAGCTGGTGTAATTTCATCGCCATCGGCGGTGTGATCCTGGGTGGCCATCGAGGTGTATGTTCGAGGTGGAGTTTGGCGACTTCAACCGTAATCGCCCGGTTGTCACCGCCTGCCTGATGGCGGGATGATCGTTTAAGGCACGTGCATAACGACGTCGTTAAGGACATGTCATATGCGGGGCTGGTGATGCGTGGCGATATTCTTGGGCTGGGGCGTCGGCGACGTTGGTGCGACGAGGAGAAGCTTGAGATCGTTCTGTCGTAACCACCCGGTTGTCCTTGCAGTTACCCACAAGTATCCGCCGGGGTCTTTGCGAGGCGGGCACCTTCGACGAGGTCGGCGAGGCGGGAGAAGCCCCGCCATATTACCGTCGTCCCCGGTGGCGCATCGGAAGCGCGGTCGAGATAGCCCCCGAGCCGAGCAACAGCCCTGACGTAAAATGCGAGGTCGCGCGGTGCCCGGCGCTTCCTCTCGGGCGTCGCTTG
Organism: Paracoccaceae bacterium; assembly: GCA_023254015.1. Lineage (GTDB taxonomy): Bacteria > Pseudomonadota > Alphaproteobacteria > Rhodobacterales > Rhodobacteraceae > Tabrizicola_A. The sequence continues at coordinate 239 of JALQYS010000541.1, read as the reverse complement.
GTCGAGCAGCTGGCGCTCGTCCTGCGTGAAAACCGCAGCGGGGTCGGCCCCTGGCGTCTCGCGGCTGAGCATCGCCAGCCATGACACCCGCCAGGCCACGACACAGCAGAGCGCGATGCAGTTGGCCAGGCGTTCGGCCGTGGCCAGGCGCAGCTCCTCGATCCGGCAGCCGGTTTTCAGCGTCCGGAAGAAAGTCTCGATTTTCCAGCGCAGCGCGTACCATTCGAGCTTGTGTACGG
>JALQYS010000485.1 GCA_023254015.1 Paracoccaceae bacterium | reverse complement strand
TCCTTCATGTGCGGATCGAGGGCATCGCGCAGCCCATCGCCGATGAGGTTGAAGCCAAGAACCGTGATGAAGATCGCCATGCCCGGCGCAATGCTCATCATCGCGGACTGGGCCATGAACCCCCGGCCGGTGTTCAGCATGTTGCCCCAGGTCGGCTCTGGCGGCTGGGCGCCCAGCCCCAGAAAGGACAGCGCGGATTCCAGCAAGATCGCATAGGAAAAGGCCACGGCCGCCTCGACCAAGAGGGGGGCCACGATATTGGGCATAATCTCGCGGAACAGGATGCGGCTGTGGCTCATCCCAAGGGCGCGGGCGGATTCGACATATTGCTCGCGCAGAACCACCTCGGTTGCTGCGCGCGCCAGCCGCGAAAAGCCGGGGATAAAGACGATGCCGATGGCGATCATCGCATTCAGAACCGACGTGCCAAGGCTGGCCATCAGCACCACCGCCAGAAGAATGGCCGGGAACGAGAACAGCAGCTCCATCAGACGCATCAGCACCAGATCGACGATCCCGCCGAAATAGGCCGCCGTCACGCCGATCAGCGTGCCACAGATCAGCCCGATGCCTGCGGCGATGAAGGCGACCTGCATCGACAGTCTGGCGCCAAAGATCACGCGCGACAGCGTGTCCCGGCCCACCTCGTCGGTGCCCAGCCAATGGGTGGCCGTGGGGCCCTGCAGCATCGCCATATAGTCAAGGTCATAGGGCGAATAGGGCGCAACCCAGGGCGCGAAAATCGCGCAGATCAGGATGATGCCAATGATCGCCGATCCGAAGATGACCAGACGCCACCGGTGGAAATCGAAACCTTCACTCATGCCTGGCTGCCTTTCGAGCGGCGGGGGTCCAGAAGCCCGACGCAGATATCGACAATCAGGTTGGCCAACAGCACGAACACGGTGATGGTCAGCGCCGAGGCAAGCAGAACCGGATAGTCACGATTGATGATGCCCACAAGGACAAGCGATCCCACCCCGGGCAGTTGGAAAATATCCTCGATCACAACGACCGACCCGAACAGGAACCCCAGTTCGACCGCTGCGACGTTGATATAGGGGATCGAGGCATTGCGCAGGCTGTGGCGCCAGATCGTCATTCTTTCGGACGCCCCCTTTGCCTTGGCGGTGCGGATATAATCGCGCGACAGCACCTCCAGCATCGAGGCCCGCATGATCCGCAGCAACAGCGCCGAGGACACGACCCCCAGCGAAAGTGCGGGCAGGATCATCAGCTTCAGGTTCTGCCCCGGATCTTCGCTGATCGGCACATAGCCTCCCGGCGGCAGCCAGCGCAGCCAGACCGAGAAAACCATGACCAGCAGCGTCGCCAGCCAGAAGTTCGGAATGGCGCCCAGAAACGAGGCCAGCGTCGAAAACACCCGGTCGGCACCCTTGCGGTGGCGGGCGGCGGCAATCGTGCCCAAGGGAAAGGCGATCAGGTTGGCGACCAGAAAGGCCAGCAGCGCCAGTTCCAGCGTCACCGGAAGACGCTTCAGCAGCTCCGGGCCCACCGGCACGGCGCTTTGAAAACTGGTGCCGAAATCGCCGTTCGCGGCTTTGGCCAGCCAGTCGAAATATTGCACGATCAGCGGCCGGTCGAGGCCACGGCTGGCCTCAAATCGGGCAATCGCCTGCGGCGTCGCCTCCAGCCCCAGCGCGGACTGCGCCGCCGAGCCGGGAATGACGTTGATGGCGAGGAACAGCACGACCGACGCTGCGAACAGCGTCAGGACAAAAGCTGATAGGCGGGTCAACGCCAGGCGAACCATGCGGGGTTACTTTCCATGTTCTGGTCAGGATAGGGGGGCCGCCGGATGACCGGCCGCCCCCCGTTTCGTCAATGCCCGATGGTCAGGCCTGCATCCATGCGTCCTTCAGGGTTTTCAGGAAACCCGTCCGCATCGGCTTGTAGTTCTGCAGCTTGTCGGTGTGGGCGATCAGCAGATACGAGTTCACCAGCGGAACGATCGGCATCTCTTCCAGCGCCAGCTCTTGCTGCTGCTTGTAAAGCGCCTTGCGTTCGTCCTGCGTCGTCGCCGACTTGGCATCCTTCAGCAGCTTGTCCATCGCCTCGGACGAGGATTTCTGAACGTTGATGCCGGTTCCCGTCGCATAGTTGTTGTAGACGAAATCATCCGGATCGGCGAGCGGGCTGACCCAATACATCGTCGTCATGTCAAAGGCACTGGGCGCCCAGACCTCATCCCAATAGCGCGGGATTTCCATGGTCTTGATCTCGGCCTTGATGCCGATTGCCGCAAGGTTGGCCTGCAGGATCGGCGCCATGGCCACCATGGCCGGGAAGGACGAGGCCATGGTCATCGAGGTCTCGAACCCATCCGGAACGCCGGCCTCGGCCAGCAGCGCCTTGGCCTTTTCGACGTCGCCCTGCGGGTTGAAGACCTGAAGGCCGGGATAGGCCCAGTTCCATTCCGGAATGACCCCGCCCAACAGCGGCTTGGCCTGACCAAAGAAGGTAGCCGCGACAATGGCTTCGCGGTTGATGACATGGGCGATGGCCTGGCGGACCTTGGGATTGTCCATCGGCGCCACGGTGTTGTTCATCAACAGCCAGTAGTAACGCGATCCCTCCAGCGTCTGGCCCACGATCCCCGGCGAGGTGGACACCGTGGCCCAATCCTTCGGCGGCACTTCGTTGGTGAAATGCACGGTGCCCGAAATGACCGCATTGGTCAGCGCGGTGACATCGGGGATGAGATGGAACTCAAGCCCGTCGAAATAGGGCTTGCCGGCCTCGTAGAACTCGGCGTTCTTCTCGAATTTCACCATCGAGCGGGGCTGATAGGACACGAACTTGAACGGGCCGCTGCCAACGGGCTGGGCGTTCAGGTCATGCCCGGCCTCCAGCAGCTTTTTCGGCACGATGGAAGAGCCGGGGAAGGCCATGTAGGTCAGGAAGGGGCCGGTCGGCACGCTGAGCGTGAACTTGACCGTCAGCGGATCAACGACATCCACGCTTGAGATGGTCTCGATCTGCGATTTGTAGGAATAGCCCGAATCTTCGGCGCGCAGACGGTCAAACGTGAATTTCACATCGTCGGCGGTCAGCGGATCGCCATTGTGGAACTTCACGCCGTCGCGCAGCTTGAAGGTATAGGTCAGGCCATCCGCGCTCATCTCAAAGCTTTCGGCCAGATCCGGATAGGGCACGGCATCGGTGTCGACCGACATCAGGGTTGAATAGACCTGTTCGATCACCACGTGCGACATGCCCGACGGGCCCAGGGCCGGATCAAAGCCGGCCGGGTCGGCGGTGAAGGCCACTTTCAGGACACCACCTTGAACAGGGGTGTCCTGCGCAAGCACAGCCGTCGGCATCATGGACAGCCCGGAAAGCATGGCAACGGCACCGCTGCTCGCGAGGAACCCGCGGCGTGTGATGGCCAGATTGCTGATATTAAGTGTTTTTCTCATAATCGTCTCCTGTTGGTGTGTCTCGCAGATCGGCACATTCCGCGGCGGGCAGAGTCTTGAAACAACTTGAATGCTACTACAGTTCCGGTATCTTGCAAGAACGATTGTTTTGCAGGACAACAGAAAGGTGGCGGCCTTCGGGGGCAGATAGGACGGGCCACCATTGGGCATGGCACGGGGCATGCAAGGCTGCCACGCGCGGGAAGAGGCGGCAGAGGGTATCAGAGGTGATGTTGCAGCAGACAGAGGAAGCCCCGGCGCAATCCCTTGGCGTGAAACTTCACCATCTGCGCAAGAAGAAGCGCCTTACGTTGAAACAGCTGGGCGCGCTGACGGGCTGTTCGGAAAGCATGCTGTCCAAATGCGAACGCGGCCATGTGGTGCCCAGCCTTGACCTTCTGTCGCGCATTGCCATGCAGCTGGGCGCTTCGGTGGCCGAGCTGTTTTCCGACGACCGCAAAGACACTTGCGCGGTCTACAAAGAGGGTGAGCGTCCGGTGCTGGAACTTGGAACCGCCACTCCGAATGGCCATGCGCTGCTGGAGCGGCTGATCCCCTATTCCCAGGGGCGGCAACTGAACGCCAACCTGCATGTCGTGCCGCCGGGCGGCGGCTCTCTTGGCACGCTGTCACATCCGGGCGAGGAGGTGGGCTTTGTGATCGAAGGATATATCGAAATCGAGGTGGACGGCACGACCCATCTGATCGGGCCGGGGGGGTCTTTCTTCTTTCGGTCCGAACTGCCGCACCGATATAAAAACATCGGCCAGACGACGGCTCGGATCGTCTGGGTGAACTCGCCGCCTTACTGATCCCCTGGCCACGCCGCCGCAGCCTGTCTGAACGGCCGACCCGATATCTTCACATCGTTCATCGAGACAAAACCTAGGCGTTCTTGTCCCTGACGATCGCCGCTGTTCATGACCTGTTTCTTGCACCCTGAGGTTCAGAAACCGGAAAAGACCATGTCGAGAGCACCCCGGATCTCATAGTCGGAACCTGACAGGTCAGCGA